>CAZPZK010000345.1:0-3686 GCA_964591095.1 uncultured Moraxellaceae bacterium
GACCTGGCCAAGGGCCATCCCGGCGCGCAAATCCGCGACAACGCCCTGTCCAAGGCGCGCTTCGAGTTCCGCTGGCAGGACCAGTTCAATCTCGCGCTGGATCCGGATACCGCGCGTGAGTTCCACGACGAGACGCTGCCCAAGGATGCGCACAAGGTGGCCCATTTCTGTTCCATGTGCGGCCCCAAGTTCTGCTCGATGAAGATCACCCAGGACGTGCGCGACTACGCCGACAGCCTGGAAGCCGCGAAAGCGGCCGGAAACGGCGAAGTCGATTCAGCCATGCGGGTCAAGGCGGACGAGTTCCGGGCGCAAGGCTCCGAAATTTATAAGGTGGTCTGAGCGGCCCGGTTGATCCGGCAAGGCGGCCTGACCGGTTCGCCCGGCACTAACGGGAGTCTTGATAAATGGATGCATGCACGGAGCTGGACCGGTCCGCGGTGGATATCCTCGGGCGCGAATGTGTCTACCAAGGCTTTTACCGCCTGGAACGGGTCAGTCTGCGACACCGGCTGTTTGCCGGCGGCATGGGGCCGGCGATCAAACGTGAAGTGCTGGTCAGACCCCCGGCGGCGGGTGTGTTAATCTACGATCCGGTGCGGGACAGCGTGCTGCTGATCGAGCAGTTCCGTATCGGGGCGCTGGATACCCCCAGTCCGTGGCAACTGGAAATCGTGGCCGGTTTGCTGGAAGAAGGCGAAAGCCCCGAGGCGCTGGTGCGTCGCGAGGCGCGCGAGGAGGCGGGGGTGGTGTTGGGACGGGTGGAACCGCTGTTCGAGTTCCTGACCAGCCCCGGCGGCACCAGCGAAAGCTTTGCGTTGCTGGTGGCGGAAGCCGACCTCCGCGATGCCGGGGGGATTCATGGCCTGCCGGAAGAAGGCGAGGATATCCGGGTGCGCGTCCTGGGCTGCGACGAGGCCTTTGCCGCCCTGCGCCGGAAGCGCGCGGGCAACGCCGTGCTGATCATGGCGCTGCAATGGCTGCAATTGAACCGCGCGGAACTGCGCCGCCGCTGGAAGATTTGATCGGGATTCTTGGCCAGACGCTGGAAAAAGTGTATTTTCTGCGTTACAAGAAGAAGATAGACCGCGTTAGGGATGGCATCTTGAGCAAACAGACGCAAAAACCACTGCGTGTGGTGCAGATTTCAGACAGTCACCTGTTCGCCTCCCTGGAGGGGCGGCTGCTGGGGCTTTGCACCGAGGACAGTCTGAAGCTGGTTCTCGACAAGGTGCGCAAGGAGCAACCCGGTCTCGACCTCATCCTGGCCACGGGCGATATATCCCAGGACGCCAGTCCCGAGGCGTACCAGCGTTTTCATCGTTATCTCGACGCGTTTGGCGTTCCCAATTACTGGTTGCAGGGCAACCATGACATTACCGCGCCGATGATCACGACACTGGGCGGCCATACCCGGCTGAGTCCCTGTGTCATTGATCGCGACGGCTGGCGCATCATCATGCTCAATTCCAGTGTCGAGCATCAGGTTCCCGGCAAGTTCACCCCGCAGGAACTGGACTTCCTCGCGCGCGCGCTGGACGAGTCCAAGGACCGTCATGTCATGGTCTGCCTGCATCATCATCCGGTGCCCATGGGCTGCAAGTGGCTGGATACCCAGGTGGTGCGCAACGCCGATGAATTCCTGTCCATCGTGGACCGCTATTCCCATATCCGCGCCATCGTCTGGGGGCATGTGCACCAGGAGTCGGACAATCTCCGCAAGGGGGTGCGCATGTTGTCCGTTCCCTCCACCTGTGTGCAGTTCAAGGCCCTGAGCGATGATTTTGCCATTGAGGAAGACTTGAATCCGGGCTATCGCTGGTTCCATCTCCACGCCGACGGCACCCTGGATACCGCCGTGTCGCGGGTGGAGGGTGTCAGGTTTGTGGTGGACTGGTCAGTGAAGGGCTATTGATTTTCCGGCGGAGTGGGGTTAAAACCCGCCCCTTGCCCTTCCGCCGTTGTACCCGCCATGTCCACAATCCTTTACCTGCACGGTTTCAACAGTTCCCCCCGGTCCCACAAGGTCGGTTTGATGCGCGAGTGGCTGGCCCGCCATCGTCCCGATATCCGCTTCATCGCGCCCGATATTGCCACCCACGCCAGCCGGGTAGCAACGATCATCCGGGAAAGGCTGGAGGAACATCCGGAAGCCCAACTGGTCGGCAGTTCGCTGGGCGGCTATTACGCCACCTGGGCCGCCGCCGCCTTTGGCCGCAAGGCGGTGCTGATCAACCCCGCAGTGGCCCCCTATAACCGCTTCCACGCTTACCTCGGTGAGCAGCAGAACTTCCATACCGGCGAAAAATACGTCTTGACGACAGAAATGGTCGCTGAGTTGCAGCCATTGGAGGCGGGAGAACTCGCGCGGCCGGAGTGCTTGTGGGTATTATTGCAGTCCGGCGATGAAACGCTGGATTATCGTGATGCCGTCCGCCGCTATGCGCGCTCCCCGATGCTGGTGGAGGAGGGCGGCGATCATGCATTTGATTCGTTTGAGCGGCACCTGCCCGCGATTGTCCATTTTTTGACGCACTGAGCCCATGACCACTTACAACGCTGATGCCATTGAAGTCCTTTCCGGTCTGGATCCCGTTCGCCGCCGTCCCGGCATGTATACGGACACCAGCCGGCCCAATCATCTGGCTCAGGAGGTCATTGATAACTCGGTGGACGAGGCGCTTGCCGGACATGCCCGCCACATTGAGGTCATCCTGCATGAGGATAATTCCCTGGAGGTGATTGATGACGGTCGCGGCATGCCGGTGGATATCCATCCCGAGGAAAAGATCAGCGGGGTGGAGTTGATCCTGACCAAGCTGCACGCCGGCGGCAAATTCTCGAACAAGAACTACCAGTTCTCGGGCGGCCTGCACGGGGTGGGCATTTCCGTGGTGAATGCCCTGTCGACGCAGGTGCTGGTGAAGGTCAAGCGTGAAGGTAATGAGTACGCCATCCGTTTCGCCAACGGTGACAAGGCCAGTGAATTGGAGATTATCGGATCGGCCCCGAAGCGGCAGAGCGGCACCAGCGTCCGCTTCTGGCCTGACGCCTCTTATTTTGACACCGCGAAGTTCGCCACCCGCGCCCTCAAGCACTTGCTCAAGGCCAAGGCGGTGCTGTGCCCCGGCCTGGAAATCCGCTTTGAAGACAAGCAGGCCAACGAAGCTGAAACCTGGTTCTATGAGGACGGCCTGCGCGCCTATCTGGCCGACGCCACCAAGGAATACCCTGTGTTGCCCGCCGACCCCTTCTGTGGCGTGTTCGAGGGTGGTCATGCGGCCTGTGATTTTGCCGTGCTGTGGATGCCGGAAGGAGGGGAGGGGGTCCAGGAGTCTTATGTCAACCTGATTCCCACCGTGCAGGGCGGTACACATGTGAATGGTCTGCGTCAGGGGCTCACCGACGCCATGCGCGAGTTCTGCGAGTTCCGCAATCTCTTGCCGCGCAATATGAAACTGGCCCCGGAAGATGTCTGGGAAAAAGTGTCCTTTGTGTTGTCGATGAAGTTGCAGGAAGCGCAGTTCAGCGGTCAGACCAAGGAGCGCCTGTCCTCCCGCGAGGCGGCGGTGTTTGTGCAGGGCGTCACCAAGGATGCCTTTTCCCTATGGCTGAACCAGCATCCCGATGTGGGTGTGAAACTGGCCGAGCTGGCCATTGCCAATGCCGGTCGCCGGATGAGCGCG
>CAZPZK010000346.1:0-3342 GCA_964591095.1 uncultured Moraxellaceae bacterium
CCATTGGCCGATAGCGTACCGGCCAGAACAAAGCGGCTGAACGCTTAAAAAATAAAAAAAGGGGCACCGAAGTGCCCCCAATCGCTTCCAACACGGGGAAAAAGATTACCAATGCTGGCCCGGCAGCACATTGGCCAGGGCAATGGCGGCGGCGCTCGGTTTTTCTTCCTTGACGCCCTTGGCGGCGGCGGAAGACGGAAACAGCTTGAAGCCCAGGCTGAGGATGCGGTCGTTCAGCTTCGGCCACAGCGCGTAGGAAATCTCGGCGGTCTGACCCAGCGAGGTCTTGATGCGCTTCGGCTTGTCGACGATGGCCTTGATCACCAGATTGGCGGCCTGATCCGGGGTATAAGTCGGCACATAATCGTACATCTTGGTCGGCGCGATCATCGGCGTGCGCACCAGCGGCATATAAATGGCAGTGGTCTCGATGTTGTAGGCCTTCACTTCCGCCGACAGGCAACGTGTGAACGCATCCAGCGCCGCCTTGCTGGCGACATAGGCCGAGAAGCGGGGCGCGTTGGCCAGGCAGCCGATCGAGGATATGTTGATGATCTGGCCGCGCTTGCGGGCCTGCATCGACGGCAACAGCGCCATGATCAGGCGGATGGTGCCGAAGTAGTTCAGCTGCATCGTGCGCTCGAAGTCGTGGAAACGCTCATAGGACTCGACCACGGCGCGGCGGATGGAACGACCGGCGTTGTTGATCAGGATGTCCACATGGCCCTGTTCCACCAGCACCTGACGGGCCATTTCATCAATGGCCTGCAGGTTGGTCAAATCACAGGGATAGATGTAGGCTTCGCCACCCACGGCGCGAATCATTTCCGCGGTCTGTTCCAGCTTCTCGACACCGCGCGCCACCAGCAGCACCCGGGCGCCGGCCTTGCCCAACTTTTTGGCCACGGTCAGGCCGATACCGCTGGAGGCGCCGGTAATCAGCACCGTCTTGCCGCGCACCACGCGCAGCGCCTTGCCGGAAGCGAAGGCGGTGTCATCCAGGTACCATTCCCAATACTCGAACAGCTTCTCGGCATAGGTATCCAGCGTCGGGCACTGGATGCCGCTGCCGGACAGCGCCTTGCGGGTATGGGTATCGTCGTATTCCGCCTTGTTGAAGACAAAACCCAGCGCCGACATCGGGATGCCGATCGACTTGGAAATGGCGGTCGCCAGGCTGGAACTGCCCAGCTTGCCCAGCAGTTCGCGGGCCTTGCCCGGAATTTTCACATCACCCAGGGGCAGGTTCTTGGCAAACTCGGGGCCATGCGCGGCGGCAAAGAGGATCTCCATCATCTCGCCGACAGTCGGCGCCGGGTTTTGCACCAGACAGAACACCTTGCGGTCCAGTCCGTCCTTATGGGCAATGTGATCCACCGCATCCGCCACGTAATCAACGGGGCAAACGGGCATTTGGCCGCCGTCAATGCCCAGCAGGGGTAACCACTTGGGAACATTGTCGCGGATGCGCTGAATCAACTTGAAGAAATAGTAGGGGCCGTCCACCTTGTCCATGACGCCCGTGTGCGAATCGCCCACCACCACACCCGGACGGTAGATGCGATAAGGCACCTTGCTCTCGTCGCGGACAATTTTTTCGGAGATGAACTTGCTGCGGTAATAAGGATGCGTCAGGTTCTGGCCTTCGTCGAAATGGGTTTCCTTGAACACGCCTTCCCATTCCGTGCCGGCCACGGCAATCGAACTCATATGGTGCAGCCGAACCTTGCCGCCCAGACGGTTGGTGAAATCGACAACATGCGCCGTGCCCTGGTTATTGACGGCTTCGCCCGTGGCATCGTCCATGTTCATGTCATAGACGGCGGCCAGGTGGAAAACATGGTCAATCTTGCCGGCCAGCGCGGCCGCGTCCTCGGGCGACACCAGTCCGGGCTGCGAAATATCGCCAAACACCGGAATCAGCTGCTGGTCGGTGGCTCCCAGCTCGTCCATCAACTCTTCGAATTTGTGTTGTGACGACTTGCGGACCAGAGTGTAGACCACGGCGCCCTCGCGACGCAGCAAACGCGCCAGCAGAAAACGGCCAATGAATCCGGTACCGCCGGTGACAAAATAGTTCATGTGAATTACCCCTCTTTTATTAGAAAAAGCCCGGCGGCTTGACATGCCCAAACATCATCGCCCGGCGTTGTGGGATGCATTATAGGGGAGAGGTTTATAGTGCGAGTATTCTAATCTGATCATAAAACGCACTATTTTCAGCAAAAGTCTTGACATTTTGTGTAGAGCAACAGCACTAAAGACACATGTCCAGTAGGGCCATGCTGTCAACTGACCGATTGGCGGGGTCCGCCGCCCCCGGACCGCATCAACGCGGTATCCGGACATTCACCTCGCGCCAGTCACCCGGCTCCAATCCCTGCAGCGACCAGTCGCCGATCCGGACCCGCACCAGCCGCAAGGTGGGAAACCCGACAGCGGCCGTCATCCGCCGCACTTGCCGGTTGCGGCCCTCGCTGATTTCCAGCTCCACCCAACTGGTCGGAATCGCCGCCCGGTAGCGAACCGGCGGCGTTCTCGGCCATAACTCGGGAGCATCCAGGCGTTGCGCCCGCGCCGGACGGGTGGGGCCGTCATTGAGCATCACGCCGCGCTGCAATTGCGCCACCGCGTCCTCGCCAATGTCACCATCCACCTGTGCCCAATACGTCTTGGGCAGCTTGTAGCGGGGATGGGTAATGCGGGCATTCAAGGCGCCGTCGGCCGTCAGCAGAAGCAAGCCCTCCGAATCCATGTCGAGACGACCGCAGGGGTGAATCTCCGGATCGGTAAAGAAATCCGCCAGCGTCGGGCGGTCATCGGTCCGGCGGAACTGGGTCAGCACCCCGTAGGGCTTGTTGAAAAGAATCAGTGAAGACATGGACTTATCATCAAATCTGTTTATGGACTCATTTCCCTAATAAATCGCAAAGGCCGTCATTTTTCAACGCCAAGGCATTAACATAGGCGGCAGATTCCGGCGCACCATCCCCGCGTCCGGCTCACCGACAAAAAACCTCTACCCCAAGGGAGTACCTGCACAATGGGTTACCAGAAGATCAAGGTTCCGGCCGATGGCGACAAAATCACCGTAAACGCCGACCTGTCGCTGAATGTCCCCAACTTTCCGATTATCCCATTTATCGAAGGCGACGGCATCGGCTTTGACATCACCCCGGTCATGATCAAGGTCGTCAATGCCGCCGTGAGCAAGGCTTATGGCAGCAAGCGCGCCATTTCGTGGATGGAAATCTATTGCGGCGAAAAGGCCACCCGCGTGTATGGCAACGACACCTGGATGCCCGAGGAAACCTTCGAGGCGCTGCGCGAATACGTCGTCAG
>CAZPZK010000346.1:3352-3685 GCA_964591095.1 uncultured Moraxellaceae bacterium
GCATCAAGGGTCCGCTGACCACTCCCGTCGGCGGCGGCATCCGCTCGCTGAACGTGGCGCTGCGCCAGGAACTCGACCTCTATGTCTGCCAGCGCCCGGTGCGCTGGTTCAAGGGTGTGCCCAGCCCGGTGCATCATCCCGAACTGACCGACATGGTGATCTTCCGCGAAAACTCGGAAGACATCTACGCCGGTATCGAATGGAAAGCCGACAGCCCCGAAGCGATCAAGGTCATCAAGTTCCTGCGCGAGGAAATGGGCGTCAAGAAGATCCGTTTCCCCGAAGGTTGCGGCATCGGCATCAAGCCTGTCTCCAAGGAAGGCACCCAGCGCC
>CAZPZK010000347.1:0-3675 GCA_964591095.1 uncultured Moraxellaceae bacterium
TGAACGCGATGGCGTCGCTGACGCCGCCGGCGGTGGGGACGACGAGCCTGTCGTCACCGGCGTATGACAGCGTGCTGAGCGTGATGGCGGTGAACTGGAGCTGAACCGGCGGCACACCTCGCGAAGATGTCATCGAGGCCGCTCCTCCACCGATGGGCGGCCTTTTTTTTGGATATTTTCCTTGGATATCGTTTAACCGTTGATGCCGTTCATCCGCCGATGAGCGGTATGGCATTCTTGATATTAATCCATTAAATTTTGTGGAAATAATGTGAACAGGCTCGCGTTCTTCTTTCAGAATATAAGCGAACGCACATTTTCCCCTTTTCCCCCAGCTTTGCCGCCCCCGTTTGGGTCGCAATCCCCCTGCTTTATGGAGAACTGAGTCATGGCGACTTTCAACGGCACTTCCGGTAACGATACCCTGACTGGCAGCGTTAGCGATGATACCCTGGATGGCGGCCCCGGCAGCGATACCATGTTTGGTGGCCCGGGGAATGACAGCTATTTCGTCGATAACGCTGGCGACAACGCAGACGAGACCGGAGGCGATGGCACGGATACTGTCTACGCCAGCGTCAGTTTCACGCTCAGCCCCTACACCTACATCTCCGAGGTCGAGAACCTGACACTGCTGGGCAGCGCCAATCTCTCCGGGACGGGCAACAACCTGAACAACGTCCTGACCGGCAACAGCGGCATCAATACCCTGACCGGCGGTCTGGGCAATGACACCTATGTCGTGGATGCCACCGACCTGGTGGTCGAAAACGCCGGAGAGGGGGCAGATACCGTTCAGACCAACAGCAACATCAACCTCTCGGCCTATGCAAACATCGAAAACGCGGCGCTGACCGGCAGCGGTCACACGGCAACCGGCACGGCGGGGGACAACGTGCTGACCAGTCATGGCGGCGGCAACACCCTGATTGGCGGCTTGGGCAATGACACCTATGTTGTAACCGGCGCCACCGATACCCTGGTAGAAAACCCGGATGAAGGCGCCGACACCCTGCAGTCCGGCGGCAATATTGATCTCTCGGGGTACACGGAGATCGAAAACCTGACGCTGACCGGCAGCGGACACACGGCGACCGGCTCGGCGGGGGACAATGTGCTGACCAGCGTCGATGGCGGCAACACCCTGGTCGGCGGTCTCGGCAATGACACCTATCGGGTGTTCGGCGCGACCGATACCTTGGTCGAAGGCAGTGACGCCGGGATTGACACGGTGATTTCCACAGTCAGCTACACGCTGGGCAACCATCTGGAAAACCTGGTCATTGCCGAAGGGGCGCCGTTAACCGGTGGCGGCATCTATACCGTCGATGCCACGGGCAACGCGCTGGACAACGTCCTGACGGGCAACAGCGACGCCAACCGGCTGGATGGCGGCGGCGGCAACGACACCCTCGTGGGCGGCCGGGGAGGTGACGTCTACGTTGTCGACTCGTCCGGCGATACCATCCTTGAGAATGCCGGGGAAGGTTACGACATGGCCTACGCCAGCGCGACGGCGACGCTGGCGGCCAACGTCGAAGCCCTGGTGCTGACCGGCGAAGCGGCCATCGACGGCTTCGGCAACGACCAGGACAACCAGATTCAGGGCAACAACGCCGAGAACGTGCTGAGTGGCGGCGTTGGTAACGACACTCTGAGCGGCGGCCTGGGCAATGACACTTTGTCCGGTGACGCCGGCAACGACAATCTGGATGGCGGCCTGGGTAATGACATCCTCGCCGGCGGCGCTGGCGATGACACCTATACCGCTGACACCGCCGCCGATGTCATCATCGAAAATGCCGGCGAGGGTAACGATACGCTGCGGGCCGCATTCTCTGTCGACCTGGCGTCTTATGCCCATGTTGAAAACGTGACGCTGACCGGCGCCGCTGACCTCAATGCCACCGGCACGGCGGCGGACAATATGCTGGCCGGCAATGCCGGCGTCAACGTCCTGACCGGCGGCTTGGGCAATGACACTTACACGGTGAACAGCGTCGCCGACATCGTGGTCGAAAACGCCGGCGAAGGCATCGACACCCTGCAGGCGGACTTCTCTGTAAGCCTGTCGTCGTATGCGAATTTTGAAAACGCGGCGCTGACGGGCAACTCCAATCTCAATGTCACCGGCACGGCGGAGGCCAACGTGCTGACCGGCAACAACGGCAACAACGTGCTGGATGGCGGTGGCGGCGCCGATACCCTGGCCGGCGGCAAGGGTGACGACACCTATATCGTCAACAACAGCGGCGTCACCATTGTGGAGGCCGTGGGTCCGGGGTCGCGTGGCGCCACGACCCTGGTCTTACCGGATGAACCGTCGGTGATCGAGTCCCAGGGCATCAGCTATTCGGCGGACGGTACCCGGGTGGCCTTTGTCGCCAATGTCGACTTCCCGGAAGGGTATGTGCAGCAGGTTTTCGTCAAGAACCTGCTGACCAACGAGCGAACCCTGGTCAGCACCGACGCCGCTTTGAATCCGGTGCGGGGGTTCGGCGCGAGCCACCCGGTGCTGTCGCCGGACGGTACCCGGGTGGCCTTTATCAGCCAGGAACTGCTGACCCCCGGCGCCACCGCCGGCGAGCACATTTATGTCAAGGATCTCGCCACCGGCGTCCTTACCTTGTGGAACACCAGCAACCAGACCGGCCAGACCGCCAACGGCGGGGTCAGCAAACAGGGGATGTCGTTCTCACCGGACGGCGCCCTGCTGGCCTGGGGCAGTTCCAGCACCGATCAGGTGGGAACAACCTCGGACCCGGTCACCGGGTTTACCGATATTTATTATTCCTCCGGCCCCGGCACGGCGGTGCGCGTCAGTGATAGCGGGATAACCGGCGACAATTACGGACCGGTATTCGTCTCGGATTCCCAACTTGCCTTCAAGAGCTATAAGACATTTGGTGGCACATTAAGGGCTATCCTGACTCTGGACCTCCCGACCGGGGTCATCACGCGGCTTGACACCCATTCGGACGGGCAATTGCTGGATCAGGGCGCATACAAGCCGGTGTTCTCGGCGGATGGCAACCTGATGCTGTTCCAGAGCAAGACCAACAATATGGTCACCTTGCCCAATCAGGATGAGACGGTCGATGAGTATGATCTGTACCTGAAGAACCTGGCCACTGGCGAGGTCAAGCTGGTGACCTACGGCCTGCAGCCGCCGCTGGTGAGGGATTCGTCCACGCTGATCTCGATGCCGGATGGTCAATTCCTGCATTCCGTATCTCATCTTAACGAAGACACAATTTTTGGCAACTACGCGCTGTCGCCGGACAACCGCTATATCGCCTTCTGGACTTCCGGGACCGGCCTGGTGTCCCAGCCCCTGAGTCCCGGTTTCCACCTCTATGTCCGCGACCTGACCAACAACAAGACCGTGGTGATGGATGTCGGCAGCGACGGCAGCGACGCCGGCACCGGACGCTTTACCGCGGCTGGGCCGAACGCGTTCCTCAGCTTTACGCCGGACAGCCAGGCGCTGCGCTTCTCGAGTGACCAGGATCTGATCATTCCCAGCACCGAGGTCAATCTCTTCCTCAAGGAGTTGTCCGGGCCGGACGCCGGCGGCATTGACACCGTGCTGGCGGGCGTCGACTTCACCCTGGCGGACGGGGTGGAGAACCTTACGCTGACCGGCGCGGCGGACCTGAACGGGCAGGGCAACCG
>CAZPZK010000348.1:0-3667 GCA_964591095.1 uncultured Moraxellaceae bacterium
GATACATCAGGATTCTTGAAAACATTGCGGCGCAATGGTTTCAAGGCATTTCATTGGTCATCATTGAACAGATTTGGACATCATATTCCCGCTCTCCGAAGGCAGGGGTCGTGGGTTCGAATCCCGCCGGGCGCGCCATTCGCATACTCCTCTTGCGCTTTACCCTTCCAAACCCCAGTCTATCCGTTCGAGCCATCCCCACCGAAGGGTTGCCATGCTTGTTCGATTCCTGCGTATTGTGCTCTGGCTGACGGCCACGCTGCTACTGTCGGCCTTGATCTACATGAACCCGCCGCGATGGCAGGAGTGGCGCCATTACTCTGCGGAAAATTTCCTGCTAGAGACCCAAACCCTTGCCTCCGGGCTGAACCATCCCTGGTCGATGGCTTTCCTGCCCGACGGCTCCTTGCTGGTCACCGAGCGCAGTGGACAGCTGCGCCGGATCAGCCCCGAGGGGCGGTTATCCGCGCCGATATCCGGCACTCCCGAAGTCGTCACCGGTGGCCAGGCGGGTCTGTTTGATGTGGCGCTGGATCCGGATTTTCCATCCAATCGCTGGATCTACCTGAGTTTCGCCGAAAACGGTCCCCAGGATCTTAACGGACTGGCCGTGATGCGGGGGCGCTTGTCGGCGGATCTGTCGCATCTCCAACACACCGAAGTGATTTTCCGGCAACGTCCAAAATCCCCAAGCCAAGCCCATTTCGGAGGGCGGCTTGCCTTCAGCCCGGACAAACGGCTATTCATTACGGTTGGCGAGCGATACGCCGAACGAGAACTGGCGCAGTCGCTCCAAAGCCACCACGGCAAGATCATCCGTATCAACCGGGATGGCAGCATACCCGCGGATAACCCCTTTCGTCATGACTCCACGGCCCTTCCGGAAATCTGGAGCCTGGGCCACCGCAACCCGCAAGGAGCCGCATTCCACCCGGAAACAGGTGAACTCTGGATCAGCGAGCACGGCCCGCAAGGCGGCGATGAGATCAACCGCATTCATTCCGGCCGCAATTACGGCTGGCCCCTCATCAGTTACGGCTGTGAATATGGATCCTGTACCCCCATTGGGGAAGGTACGGCACAGGCCGGTCTGGAACAGCCCGTCATATGGTGGGGGCCGAAATCAACGGCTCCTTCCGGCCTGGCTTTTTATCAGGGCAATCGCTACCCGGACTGGCGGGGTGACCTCTTCAGCGGCTCCCTGGCCGGTCATACCCTGTGGCGCCTGCACATGGAGGGCAACCGCATCACCAGTCGCCAGGCCTTGCTGACCGGCATGGGCAAGCGCATCCGGGATGTGCGGGAAGGCCCCGATGGCTGGTTATACCTGCTGACGGATGAAGAGAATGGCGCGCTGCTGCGCCTGCTTCGCCGCTAGTCATCATTGACAGGCTGCGGCCTGCATAGTACATAAAATCATGGGGTTATTCCCTCTTGCTCCCATTTCAGGAATGTCCATGAAAATCCAGTTTCTCGGCGCCACGCAAACCGTGACCGGCTCGAAATACCTGCTGACTTCCGGTAAAACCCGCATTCTGATCGATTGCGGCCTGTATCAGGGCTACAAGTGGCTGCGCGAACGTAACCGCGAGCCACTGCCCTTCAAAGCGTCTTCGCTGGATGCCGTCATTCTGACCCATGCTCATATCGATCATACCGGTTACTTGCCCGTGCTCTACAAGGAAGGATTTCGCGGACCCGTTTTCTGTCATCACGCCACGCGGGCGCTATGTGACATCCTGCTACGCGATGCCGGACACCTGCAGGAAGAAGATGCCCGATTCTACGAGCGTCACAAGATTGGCAAGCATGAAAAACCCGAGCCACTTTACGACATGGACATGGCCATTGCCAGTTGCCGCTTGCTCAAGGGTGTATCGTTCAATCACCCGTTTCAGGTCGGAGAACTGAAAATCCACCTGCATCCCGTAGGTCACCTGCTGGGAGCCGCCAGTGTGATTGTTGAGGGTGAGGGCCGGAGGGTCGGCTTCTCCGGCGATGTCGGCCGCCCGCACGATCTGTTCATGCTGCCGCCCGATCCCCTGCCTGAACTGGACATGCTGATTCTGGAATCAACCTACGGCAACCGCCTCCATACCAGCATCGATCCGTGGCAGCAGCTGGAACGCATCGCCAACGAAACCGCGCAGCGCGGCGGCGTGCTGGCGGTGCCCAGCTTTGCCGTTGGGCGCACGCAAATCCTGCTGCACATGCTGACCCGGCTGATGGATGAGCAGCGCATCCGCCGCCTGCCCATTTACCTTGATAGCCCGATGGCGATCGATGCCTCGGAAATTTATTGTGAATACAACGAACTGCACCGACTCAGTCAAGACGAATGCCGGCGTCTCTGCCAGGCGACGACGTTCACCCGAACCGTGGCGGAGTCCAAGGAGCTGGATGAAGAGAACGGAGGGCATATCATCATCGCCGGTAGCGGCATGGCTACCGGAGGACGCATCCTGCATCACATGAAACGGCTATTGCCCTTCTCGAAGAACACCATCATGTTTACCGGCTATCAGGCCGGCGGGACGCGGGGGGCCAACCTGTTGGAAGGAACGGAGGCGATCAAGATTCATGGCGCCTATGTCCCTTGCGCCGCTCACATCGAATTGCTCGATGGGCTTTCCGGGCATGCCGACTATGCGGAAATGACGGAATGGCTCAAAAAATCGCATTTGAAACCGGAAACCCGGATCTATCTGGTGCATGGAGAGCCGGATGCAGCGGACCACTTGCGCAAATACATTGAGGAACATACCCCCATGAGCGTCAAGGTCGCGGAATACATGCAGACACTCACGGTCTGAACAGGACAGGGGCGAAGGTTTTTCGCCCCTGGCTCGCAAACTCCCCTGCCTTCAGTGTTTAACAGGTCTTGCGGTACAGCAAATCCCAAACCCCGTGCCCCAGCTTCTGCCCGCGGTTCTCGAACTTGGTCAGCGGCCGGAAGTCCGGCCGCTCGGCAAATTGTCCCGGTCCCGCCATGTTCTCATAGCCGGGAGCCACCTCCAGAATCTCCAGCATCCAATCAGCATAAGGCTGCCAGTCGGTGGCGGCATGAAAGACGCCGCCATCCCTCAGTTTGCGACGAATCAGCTGCATGATATGCGTCTGCACGAAACGTCGCTTGTGATGCTTTTTCTTGGGCCAGGGATCGGCAAAATACAGTTGCACGGTATCGATGGACGCATCCTGGAAGTAGTGTTCCAACACCAGCAGCGCATCCCCATCCACTACCCGCAGGTTGGGTAAACCGGCGACACCCGCCTCGTAGCAAATCTGGGCAATGCCGTTGGGATGAATCTCGATGCCGATAAAATCGCGGTCCGGCGCCGCCTGGGCCATGGCCACCAGGGAATATCCCATGCCAAAACCGATTTCCACCGTCAACGGGGCAATGCGGCCAAAAACCGCCACCGGATCAAAAGTCCCGTCCTGAAAGTGCAACAGAAAACGGGAGCCGTACTGCTCCAGCCCCTGTTTCTGCGAGGTCGTCATCGCTGATGACCGCTTCATGAACGTCAGGATACGCCGTTTATGTTCTTCCGGAACGTCGGGAAGGGGGGAAACTTCGGATTGAGACATGGATAGGTACCGAAATAAACGCTGGGAAACACGCCCCCGGCCGATCCGTTCGGCGGCCTTGGGGCGGTTTTTACTT
>CAZPZK010000349.1:0-3651 GCA_964591095.1 uncultured Moraxellaceae bacterium
GGAATCCACAACGCATATAGTACGATTGCTGCCCCAATAGGATCTTCAATAAATTTAACAAACCCACCAATGTTATTTGGGAAAAGATAGCCAAATGAAAAAGAAAACAGAAAAAATACGAAAACTCCAGAGGACATTAAGTCTACTGTTCTTGCAAAGAATCTTCTCCAAGGGTGATGCACTCCACCTAAGAAACTTTTACTTTCGTCTTTTTCTGACTGCTCAATTGTCTGAATATTTTGATTTTTTTCAAATTCCATAGTTTTCTCCGTGATTTTGATAAACGGCAACTTCACTTCGCCGACACCTGTCGCCATAAATTAGATTCTCCTAAAAGGCATTCCTATCAGCGAAATTTCTTTAGAATTAGCGCGTTTACGCGCCAATTTTCCAGTAGTTTCCGGCTATCGGCGACCGAAATCCAATGGGCGGGGATGGAGCCAAGCTACCACCCCAGCCTACCACCGTCAACCACCCCCCAACCTCCTCCTATACCTCATCGGAGCCACCCCCGCCCACCCCCGAAACGCCCTCGTAAACGCACTCTGCTCCGAATACCCCAGCAGGAACGCAATCTGATTCAAATCCAGCCGCGCATCCCCCAGATAATGCTTCGCCAAATGGAACCGCGTCTCCCGCAACATCCCGTTGAAATTCAACCCCCGATCCTCCAACCGCCGGTGCAACGTCCGCGTCGACAGGTTCAAGCGCCGCGCCACTGCCTCCAACGTCGGCACCCCACTGTTCAGCATCTCCACGCAAAGCGCCTGCACCGACTCCAGAAAGCTGTCGCCCTTCGCCGATTCATCCAGCAAGGCCTCCGCCTGCTTCTCCAGCAACTCCAGCAGGAAGGGATTCTGCCCGTTGATCGGCAACCCCAGCAGTGGCAAGGCTATCTCGATCGCCACGCGCGGCTGGTTGAACAACACCCGGCAGCCCATCAACGCCTCGAACATCGCCACCGGGTAGGGCGCGTCATGCGTAAAGTGGATCGCTTCCGGCCCGAAGGTCGCGTTCGCTTCCATCGACACGATCGAGCGTACAAAGGTGATCAGCCCGCCCATGAACACTTCGTTCGACAAATGCGTGGAAATGCCCTGGTCAGCGTCCCAGCTGATTTTCAGCACTGACCCGTCACTGTCCAGATGCACGTCCGACATGTTGTGCAGCAGCTTCTGGTAACGCTGGAACCGCAACAGCGCCTCGCCCAGCGTGCCGCAATGCATGATCAGGTAAGCCATCACCCCAGTATGTTCCGGCTGCACGCAGGCGCCGATCTTCAGCCCCAGCGCCGGTTCGTGCAGCACGGCTTGCAGGCTCTCCAGCAGGTCCCACCACATCGTCATGGGCATCTGGGCGTGCGCGGGCCAGGCCGAAAGCCGGTGGCGAATCGACGGGGCGGCAATGCCGTGCCGGTCCAGATAGGCCAGCACCAGCCCGCCCAGGTCGCTGGCGACGTAAATGCCTTGCATCAAGCAATCCTCACAATGGCGAAAACCGTCAAAAACACGGCGAGCTATGTCAATACGGTATGCAAAGCATACGGCAGAATGACCTCATCGAACAACGACAAAGTGATGAGGGTTTCCACCATGAATGACATTCTGCACGCGCTGCTGTTCATCGGTCTGGCGGGGGCGGTGTTTTTGGGCGTGATTGCCGCCGAGGCGTACTACTGGCATCGCAAGGGCCGTCCGGAGATGTATTCGTTCAAGGAAACGCTGACCAACCTGACGATGGGCGCCAACTACAAGATTGTTGACGGCATCGCGGTGGCGCTGTTCATTCGTGTGTTCTTCGACTGGGTGTACCAGTTCGGTTTCCAGTACCAGCCGGTGCACGGCATCTGGAGCATCCTGCTGATCTTCCTGGTGGTGGACGCCAGTTTCTATCTCTTTCACTTCATGATGCACAAGGTGCGCTGGTTCTGGACTTCGCACGTCACCCACCATTCCGCCGAGCGCATGAACTATTCCACCGCGCTGCGCCAGAACTTCACCATGGTGTTCAACGGGGCGTGGCTGTTCTGGTTGGTGCCGGTGGCGCTGGTGGGTTTCGACAAGAACTGGGTGACGCTGGCGATTGAACTGAACCTGGCTTACCAGTTCTTCCTGCACACCGAAACCTACAGCCCGCTGGACAAGTTCGGGGCGGTGCTGAATACGCCGTCGCACCATCGCGTCCACCACGGCAGCAACCCGGCGCAAATCGACACCAACTTTGGCGGCGTGCTGATTATCTGGGACAAGATCTTCGGAACCTTTGTTCCGGAAGAAAAGGCGGGTGTGATCAAGTACGGCCTGACCGAGCGCCAGCCGCACTCGCTGAATCCGATCTATCTGCAAGTGCATGAATGGGGCGAGATGTTCCGTGACTTCCGCACCAGCGGCTACGATTTCCGGGTGTTCTGGAAAGCGCCGGGCTGGAAGAGCGACAAGATGCAGCAGCTGGAAGCGCGGCAAGCCCGTCAGGCTGGTTGAGGTGGGGAAGGGGATGCAAACAGGGCGCACGGGGTGCGCCCTTTGTCGTTTGGCGGGTTAGCGCGCGGAGTGTGCAATCTGTCTGCTGTTTCCTTGACTTCAAAGGATCGAAGGAGGATGGTCTGCTCTTGTCCATCTTCGCACCGGAATGCGTATGACCCTGCATATTGATCTCGCCTTGCCGGACTGGTTGTCCGCCTACCTGGAGCAAGGCCCCCGCTATTATGAAACCGCCGCCGCGCGCATGTCGCTGGCGGTCGAGCTGGCTGCGCGCAATGTGCTGGGGGAAACCGGCGGTCCCTTTGGCGCGGCGGTCTTTGACCGGGGTTCCGGCTTGCTGGTCGGCGTCGGCGTCAATTTGGTCATGGCGTCCGGGCTGTCCTTTGCCCATGCGGAAATGGTGGCGCTGGCGGTAGCTCAGAAGTACCTGGGACAGATCAATCTGGGGGAGGGGCGTTGGGAGCTGGCGTCCAGCGCCGAGCCGTGCAGCATGTGCCTGGGCGGTATCCACTGGTCGGGCGTGGACTCGGTGTTGATCGGGGCGCGGGATGAGGATGCCCGCGCCATCGGTTTTGACGAGGGCGACAAGCCGGCCGACTGGGAGGCCCGTTGGCGCGGGCGCGGGGTCCGCGTGCAACGCGACCTGTTGCGCAACGAGGCGTGCGCGGTGCTTCAGGCTTACGCGCGCAAGGGCGGGGTCATCTATAATCCGGTGCAACTGGGCGATCGTTAGCGTTCCGGTGTTCTCGTTACGGAAACAGGCTTTCAACAGACTCATGCTTGTCGGCTTGCGGCGGCGGGGCGTATTGTCAGCGGCATGCCACGCTTTGCGCCGCGGATTGCAGCGCGGCGTTTTTCCCAAGACCCTACCCGGAGTTCTCCCATGTCCCGTTTCCTTGCTCCCGCGCTGCTGGCGCTGTCCGTCCTTGCCGTGACTCCGGTTGCGCTGGCCGCTCCCAACCCGGATCCCGCCGCCATGCCCGCCGGCAGCTACATGCTGGAAAAGACGCATGCCAGCGTGACGGCGCGCGTGCTGCACCACGGTTATTCCTTCTACACCTTCCGTTTTGACAAGTTTGACGCCTCTTACGACTATGATCCCAAGTCGCCCGAGTCGGCCAAGGTCAAGGTGACGGTGGATACCAAGTCGATGAATACCGGTCTGGCCAAG
>CAZPZK010000350.1:0-3641 GCA_964591095.1 uncultured Moraxellaceae bacterium
TCGAGGCCCATCTGCTCGGCAATGCTGACCAGTTCGGCAATCGGTTTCTTTTTGAGTTCGGTAAGATTCATAGAGGTGCTGCGAAAGAAGAGATGGCGAATAACGCACACGTGCCGTCGTCATCAACCAATGTGTAATTAATGCGGGAACATTCAGTTGCGGTTCAGGCAGATGATTGGACTGACTTGCCTGATTCGGCGGCTTGCGTCGGACGATAGGGCGCGATGAAACATGTTCGTCACGCCCAATGTTCCAATTATATATTGGAATCCAGGAAGGCTGTCAATTGCGATTTGGCCACCGCACCCACTTTTGTCGCGGCAATCTGGCCATTCTTGAACAAGGTCAGCGTCGGGATGCCGCGAACTCCGTATTTGGCAGCGGTTGCCTGGTTGTCGTCCACGTTGACCTTGACGACCTTGACCTTGCCTTCGTACTCGGCGGCAATTTCATCCAGGATCGGGGCGATCATCTTGCAAGGGCCGCACCACGGCGCCCAATAGTCTACCAGCACGGGGGTGTCGGACTGGATGACATCGGCCTCGAACTGGCCATCGGTGGTATTGACGATGAGCGGGCTACCCATGAACTTCTCCGGGAATTAGTGGCAATCATTGCGGATGATAACAGCTTTACAGGCTTTTTTCCCGCTGCCAAAGCTGTTATACCACCTTCATCATATGCTCCCGCACAAACAATTTTCCGCGCAAGGCGCCGGAATGATTGAAGGATGATCCATGAACCGCAACTCCCCCGAAGACAACCTGGTCGCCGCCATTGACCTCGGTTCCAATAGTTTTCACCTAGCGATTGCCAAACTTGACCATGGCGAACTGCGTCGCATTGACAGCCTCTCCGAGAAAGTCCAACTTGCCGCCGGGCTGGATGAAGACAACAATCTGACCGAGCACTCCCAACAGAGAGCCCTGGCCTGCCTTGCCCGATTTGCGCAACGTCTGCAGGCCATACCGCCCAAGCGCCTGCGCATCGTCGCCACAAACGCACTTCGCCAGGCCAACAATGCCAAACACTTGATGGAACAGGCCGAGCAGATTCTCAACCAGCGGATTGAAATCATCGCCGGACGCGAGGAGGCCCGGCTCATTTATCTGGGCGTTTCCCAGACCATGGTCGCCGAAGGACGGCAACTGGTGGTGGATATCGGTGGCGGCTCCACCGAATTTATCGTCGGTGAAAATTTCGAACCCTTGCTGACCGAATCCCTGCAAATGGGCTGTGTTGCCTATACGCGTCGCTTCTTCGCTGATGGTCAGATCAGCAGCCGGGCGCTGGATGCCGCCATCATGTCGGCGCGGCAGGAGGTCATGGCGATTGGCGCCACCTATCGGCAGACGGGCTGGGACTCGGTGATTGGCTCCAGCGGCACCATCAAGGCAGCCCGGCAAATCATGATCCAGAACGGCTGGGCCAATGCTGACGGCAGTATTGGCCGCGCGGGCCTGGCACACGTAAGGGAACGCATCTTGTCTTGCCGCAAGGTCAGTGAACTGGACATCCCCGGCCTGAAAGAAGATCGCCGCACCATTCTTCCCGCCGGTTATGCCATCCTGCAGGGGGTCTTTGACGAACTGGCCATTGATTGCATGGGATATTCTGATGGCGCCCTGCGCGAAGGCGTTCTTTATGACATGCTGGGGCGTTTCCGTCATGAAGATATCCGGGACCGCAGCGTGCAAGCCCTGATGCGCCGCTATCATGTGGATAGCGGGCAGGCCGGCAGAGTCGCCGATACCGCGGACAAGCTCTTTCTGCAAGCGGCGCCCATATTGTCCCTCGATGAGGACGACCGTGACATCCTCCGGCGGGCCGCCCTTCTCCACGAAGTGGGACTGGCTATCTCGCATAGCAGCTTCCACAAGCACGGCGCCTATTTGTTGCAATACTCCGATGTTCCGGGTTTTTCCCAAGTGGATCAGGAGAAATTGGCGCTGCTGGTTGGCAGCCACCGACGCAAAATCCGTGAAGATCAAAAGATGCAATTGATCCGCAGCGGAAAACTATCGCTTCTCTATGTCTGCGTCTTGCTGCGACTGGCGGCCCTCCTGCATCACAGCCGCAGTCAGGCCGAACTGCCGTCCTTGACCCTCGACACCGATGGCATGACCTTTTGCCTGACCTTTCCAAACGGATGGCTGGCCTCGCACCCCCTCACCGTGGCTGACCTGGCGGGAGAGGCAGACCAGCTCGAATACTGGGGCATCACGCTGCAAACTCACTGAGCCCGGAGAGAATCCATGTTTTCCAGCCCCCCTGCCCTCCCGCTATCCGTCATGGCCTGGCAACAGCGCGGCATGCATTGCCAGTTGTCCGGCATGGAGATTTTCTATCGCGACACCGGCCCCCGTCTGTCACGGGCCATCGTATTCCTGCATGGCTTTCCCTCCAGCAGCTATGACTGGCATCTGGTCCTGCCCTCGCTATCAAAGGCGGGACAGCGGGTGGTGGTATTCGACTTTCCCGGTTACGGATTGTCGGATAAACCGGCCGGGTTCAGTTATTCGCTCATGGAGCAGGCGGATGTAGTGCAAATGCTGCTTTCTCGCCTGGGCATCAAGGAGGCGCAATTGATCGCCCATGACATGGGCACCAGTGTCTGCTGCGAATTGCTGGCGCGCAGGGAACGGGGGCTTCTGGACTTCACGCTGACATCACTCATGCTGATGAATGGCAGCGTGCATATTGACATGGCGCATCTGACTCCGTCGCAAAAGGTCCTGCTCACTCCGGCCGGGCCGCTTTTCGCTCAGGTCTCCTCGCGCACCATATTCAAGTTGCAACTGCAGAAAATCGTCAGCAAACCCTTGCCGGATGAAGAACTGGATGCCATGTGGGCGCTACTGGCCCATAAGGAGGGCAAGGGGCGGCTGGCCAAGATCATCAGCTATTTGCGCGAGCGCGCCCGTTTCCGGGACCGCTGGATCGGCCCGCTGACCCGGCTGGACATTCCCTGCACCATTCTCTGGGGGCGCGAGGACCCCGTGGCCGTGGCGGCCATCGCCGAGAAACTGGCGAGTGAAATTCCAGCCGCGGAACTGATCTGGCTGGAAGGAATCGGTCACTACCCACAGCTGGAAGCGCCTGCCGAAGTCGCGGAGGCCATCGACAGGGTTATGGCGTAACAAGCCCTAGAAACTCAACCCCACGCCCAGATTGAGACCATCTCCCAGTCCGCCCGGCTGGTTGCTATCCTGCAGGTCCGCCTTAAGCACCACCCGGGGGTTCAATCCGTAGTTAAAACCGATATTGACTTGGCGGTCATCCTCCTTGCCCGCCAAGGTCGCTGCCGTGTTCCACTGACTCAAGCGAGCAAAGAGACCCACGCGGTCGCTTGCCTTCCAGGAAGGCTCAAGGTAGTAACCACTGATCAGATCCGCACCCGCCGCCTTTGCCATGGCGCCATCAACTGACCACTGCGCATAGAGCGACCGGAAACGCATGTCACGCCAGCGGTAATCGGCGTGAGCCTCCAACAAAACGGCAGGCGCGCGTTCCGGTACAACACTGGCGTCGTTGATATCCTCTTGCCATTGTGCGGTAACGCCCAATTCAAGCCCCTTCGCAGCCTGAACCTTCAATCTCAAGGTATAGGCCATATTCTCGGCGCGGGCGCCTCCGAACTC
>CAZPZK010000351.1:0-3637 GCA_964591095.1 uncultured Moraxellaceae bacterium
ACCGGAATGTTGAGGTTGGCGCCGGCGGCGATGTGCGGCGGCATCAGGCCGTGGCGATGGATGACATAGGACAGCAGCAGATAGTCAATGTGGCTTCGATGACAGGGCACATAGATGATTTCATGGTCGGAAGCCATTTTGGTGACTTCCTCGAAATGATGGACTTCGACCCCGTCATACAGCCGTGTCCACAACCAGTCCAGCAGCAGGTCCAGCGAGCGGATGACCGGATAGGAATAGTCGGCGGCGATTTCGTTGACGTATTCGCGCGCCTTGTCCTCAATGACTTCCGGCGGCAGCTGCTTTTCGACGGATTCTTCCATCACGGCCGTGCGCACCGCCGGGGATTGCAGGATGCCATGCATCAGGGTGCGGCGGTGCGAGAGGTCGGGGCCGATCGCCATTTCGCGCTGGCGGCGGAAATGAACCCGCAACACGCGGGAGATCTTGCGCAGGGCCAGCGATTCGCTCATGTCATCGGTCATCAGGCTGCGGACCAGCAGCGGACTCCCGAACTTGACCAGGGTTGACTTGCCATTGAGCACCACGGTCGCCAATTGCTTGATGGCGCCCGGCGTGGACCAGGAATCGGAAAAGAGGATCTTGAACAGTGACTCCTCCTTGTCCGGCGAGCGTCCCCACAGGATGGTCACCGGCACCAGCTGCACATCCAGTTCCGGATTCTGGCGGACGGCTTCCACCAGACGCACAAAGCGCTCGGCGTACTCAAAGCGGTTCTTGGCGGCAGATTGGCTGGAGGCTTCCTGCGTCAGATAAAAGTAGGACTGGCTTTCCCGGAAAAGGTGGGTATCCATCGGCTTGAGGGCGCGCGGCAGTCCCAGATGCTGGGTCTCGCGGTCGATCACCAGCACATTGGACAGGGAAGGGGACTGCAGCACGTAACATACCGGTTTGTTGGGGTCCAGCCGCAAGTCGGCGAGGTTTTCGGTATGCACATCGGGGCTGACCCAGGTGTCAAGCGCCTTGCGGGAAGCGGCGACCAGGAGACGGTCCAGTCCGAGCCAGTTAGCCATAATCAGTCTTGGATTCACGGTACGCGGGATTGCTGGCCGGAAACGCTATCAGCTTTTTCACTCGTTTGACATGAATTCATGGCCAATGCTGTTAAAGTTGATGTCCAAACGGGGCAAAATTCGACAGCATGCAAGGCAGGAAGACGTCCGATGGGAGTAGTGAACTGCGCCGCCTACAGCCGCAAGACCGGCCGCAAGGTGGCGGACATGCCGGTGGACCAGGTCAGCGAGACGCTGGCGGCGGACAGCGATTATTTCGTCTGGGTGGGCCTGCACGAGCCGGATCCCGCCCTGATGAAGCTGGTGCAGGATGAATTCGGCTTGCACGATCTGGCCGTCGAGGATGCGTCTCGCGTTTATCAGCGCCCCAAACTGGAAGTTTACGGTGACTCCCTGTTCGTGGTGGTGCGCACGGCGCGGCTGGAGCAGGACGATATCCATTTTGGCATTACCTATGTTTTCCTGGGCCCGCGCTACATTCTGACCGTGCGGCAGGGAGCCTCGCTCAGCCACGCCTCGGTGCGCGCCCAGTGCGAGCAAAACCCCCGGCAAATGCGGCACGGGCCGGGTTATGTCTTGCATGCCGTGCTGGACTTCGTGGTCGACAACTATTTCCCGGTAGCCGACGACATGGGGGCGCATCTGCATGCTATTGAAAACGAGATCTTTGCCGAGTCCTTCAAGAAACACACCATCCGCCACCTCTACGACCTCAAGGCCGACATGGTGAAGTTGCGCCTGGCGGTGACGCCCTTGCAGGACATCAGCAGCTACCTGCTCAACCATCCGGATGACAAGCTGATTCCCAGGGCCATCCTGCCGTATTTCCGCGACATCCACGATCATGTGCTGCGTATCCTGGACGCTATTGACGCCCAGAGCGAGATGCTGAAAGTGGCGATGGATGTGAACATGGCGCTGGTGTCGGTGGGGCAAAACGAGATCGTCAAGCGGCTGGCGTCGTGGGCGGCCATCCTGGCCATTCCCACCATGATCGCCAGTTTCTACGGCATGAACTTTGACCATATGCCGGAACTTCACTGGCATTTCGGTTATCCCGTGGCCATGACGGTCATGCTGCTCGGTTGCTTGTGGCTTTATCGTCGGTTAAAACGGGCACGATGGTTATAGAGACAGTCCTGATGAAGAAGAGTGCGAAAATGAATCCCGTGATTGTAGAACTGCTGGAACTGCTGGACCTGGAAAATCTGGAGCGCAACCTGTTCCGGGGGCAGAGCCGCAACATTGTCGGCAAAAACGTCTTTGGCGGCCAGGTGCTGGGCCAGGCGCTGATGGCCGCCGGCCGCACCGTCGACGGCCGTCTGGCGCATTCCCTGCACGGCTACTTCCTGCGCGCCGGCGACACCACCGCGCCCATCATTTACGAAGTGGACCGCGTGCGTGATGGCAAGAGCTTCGTCAACCGTCAGGTCACCGCCATCCAGCATGGCGAACCGATCTTCATCTGCTCCGCCAGTTTCGCGCCGCCGGAGGAAGGGCTGGATCACCAGTCCGCGATGCCCGATGTGGAGGGGCCGGACGGCCTGCTGAGCGAGCACGAACTGCGGCAGAAGATCTGCGGCTTGCTGCCGGAGAAGATCCGCAACAGTTTCTCGCGCGAGCGTCCGATCGAGATCCGCCCCATCAATCCGCAGAATCCCTTTGCGCCGACGCCGCAGGAGGCCCTGCGCCATCACTGGATGCGTGCGCAGGACAAGCTGCCGGATGACCCATTGGTGCACCAGTGCGCGCTGGCCTTTGCCTCCGATTTCGCGCTGATGGGCACGGCCATGCTGCCTCATGCCGTCACCTTCATGCAGTCCAACTTGCAGGCGGCCAGCCTGGACCATGCCATCTGGTTCCACCGGCCTTTCCGTATGGACGAGTGGCTGCTGTATGAGATGACCGGGCCGAATGCCAATGCCGGGCGGGGGATGAACTTCGGGCGGATTTACAGCCGCGACGGGGTGCTGGTGGCGAGCACGGCGCAGGAAGGGTTGATGCGGTTGAGGGAAGTTCCGGAGAAGTATTGAGTAATGGGGGGAGGATGGAGGGTGTGAGGGTGTGTTTGGAGGGAGCAAAACCCCCCGCCGCCTTGGCGTCGGCCCCCTTTCCAAGGGGGCGAGGATTTTCAGTGACTTGGAGCCCCCTTGGAAAGGGGGCGGCGCAAAGCGCCGGGGTTTTCCCCGTACACCTCCGTTCGGAAAGAGCCGGACACTTAAGGGAGCAGGAGTGACCTCATGAACATTCATCGCATTTACATCTACGCCCCGGTTGCCGGGGTGCTGCCTGTTGATCTGGAGCAGGCGCTGGCGCAAGGGGAGCAACTTCGGCAAGGTGGAGGTGGGCAGGAAGAGCCTCAATCCCTGCTAACGATGGCGGAACAGTTGGAGGATTACGTTCGGGGGCTTTCGGAGGGAGATGAGGAGGGGCTTGAAGAAGATCCAATTATTGCTGACTTGCAGGAATTGTTGTTGGACCTGAAAGGATGGCTTGTATCACGGGCTATCCCTGTTATTTCATTTGAGATGCCTGTGGAAAGATGGGAGCAGCTACTAAGGAAAGTCTGAACAGGTCCCTTCGCTTTTCATGAGGCACTGCAG
>CAZPZK010000352.1:0-3637 GCA_964591095.1 uncultured Moraxellaceae bacterium
CAGAAGGGCCTGCGCGACGACGCCATGAAGGCCATCGACGAGGTACAGTGGCTGCCCGACTGGGGCAAGGCCCGCATTGTCTCGATGATGAACAACCGCCCGGACTGGTGTATTTCCCGCCAGCGCAACTGGGGCGTGCCCATCGCGCTGTTCGTGCACAAGATCAGCGGTGAACTGCATCCGAAGACGCTTGATCTGATTGAAGAAGTGGCGCTGCGTGTCGAGCAGTCCGGCATTGACGCCTGGTGGGATGCCGAAGCCGTCGAACTGCTGGGCGCCGAGGCCGCCGACTACGACAAGGTCAAGGATACGCTGGATGTCTGGTTTGACTCCGGGGCCACCCATTCCTGCGTGCTGACCCGCCGTCCCGAGCTGCAATATCCGGCCGACCTCTATCTGGAAGGCTCCGACCAGCATCGCGGCTGGTTTCAGTCCTCGCTGCTGGTGGCCTTGTCCGCCAATGGCAACAAGCCCTACAAGACGGTGCTCACCCACGGTTTCACCGTTGACGGTCAGGGCCACAAGATGTCCAAGTCCAAGGGCAACGTCGTTGCCCCGCAGGACATCATGAAGACGCTGGGCGCGGACATCATCCGCCTCTGGGTTGCCGCCACCGACTATCGCGGAGAAATGTCAGTGTCGAAGGAAATCCTGGAGCGCATGTCGGACAGCTATCGCCGCATCCGCAACACCATGCGTTTCCTGCTGGCCAACCTCAACGGCTTCGACCCCGCGCAACATCTGGTCGCCAACGAAGACATGCTGGCGCTGGACCGCTGGGCGGTGGATCGCGCGTATCAGGTGCAGCAGGACATCCTGGCGGCCTACGAGTCCTTCGAATTCCACCAGATCTACCACAAGCTGCATAACTTCTGTTCGTTGGACTTGGGCAGCTTCTACCTCGACATCATCAAGGACCGCCAGTACACCACCCAGCGCGACTCGCTGGCGCGGCGCTCGGCGCAAACGGCGCTGTTCCACATCATTGAAGCCGTCGTGCGCTGGATTGCGCCGATTCTCAGCTTCACCGCCCACGAAATCTGGCAAGAACTGCCGGGTGAGCGCGTGGAGTCGGTATTCTTGGCCGACTGGTATCAGGGCCTGGCGCCGCTGACCGGCGAATCCGGCGTGCTCAGCCGCGGTTACTGGGATCAGGTCATGGCGGTGAAGACGGCCGTCAACAAGGAAATCGAGGAAGCCCGCAACCGCAAGGAAGTCGGCTCCGGCCTGTCGGCGGAAGTGGACCTGTATGTGGCCCCGGACCTGAAACAGCATCTGGCGGTGCTGGGCGATGAACTGCGCTTTGTGCTGATTACCTCCGCCGCGCGCCTGAATGATGAAGGCGACGCCGGTCAGGTCACCGAAGTCGCCGGACTGCGGGTGAAGATCACGCCGTCCGCCTACACCAAGTGCGTGCGCTGCTGGCACTACCGCGCCGATGTCGGCAGCCATCCCGACCATCCCGAAGCCTGTGCTCGCTGCGTGGAAAACGTCGCCGGTGCCGGTGAAAAGCGCCTGTTTGCCTGAAGATCCGGTCCTCCCTACCCGGCGGGGGAGGGAGGACCCTTAGCGGAACGAAGTCATGCCTTCCACGATGAATCTGAAAAACCTGCACTGGCTCTGGCTGGGCGTGGTGGTTTTTGTGCTCGACCAATGGTCGAAGACCTATTTCGAGCGCCTGCTCGATTTGGGCCAATCCATCGACCTGTTGCCGGTGTTCAGCTGGACGTTGGCCTACAACACCGGCGCGGCCTTCAGCTTCCTGCATGACGCCGGCGGTTGGCAACGCTGGTTCTTCATTGTGCTGGCGATCGGCGTTTGCTCCGCCATGACCGTCTGGCTGTGCCGCCTGCCCGCCAACGCCCGCTGGCTGATGGCGGGGATCGGCCTGCTGGTCGGCGGCGCGCTGGGGAATGTCTATGATCGTTATACCTTGGGCTATGTCATTGACTTCATTCATGTCCATTACCAGACCTGGCATTTCCCGGCCTTCAATGTCGCCGATTGCGGCATTACCGTCGGCGCGGCGCTGCTGGTAATTGATTCCCTTTTTCTTGAACCCAAACGTCAGGCGGCGGCATCATGATTCCCGACAACTCCCTTCAGCGCATCGGCCCCGGCAAGACGGTCAGCCTGCACTTCTCCGTCTGCCTGGCTGACGGCCAATTGCTGGACTCCACCCGCGAACGTCCGGAACCGGCGGTGTTTACCGTCGGCGACGGCAATCTGGCGCCGGGTTTTGAAAAGGCGATCTTCGGCCTGAAGGCGGGGGACCGCCGATCGGTGCTGATTCCGTCCGCCGATGCCTTCGGCGACTGGCAGCCCGGCAACGTCCAGACCTTTGAGCGGCACCGTTTTGTCGATACCGAACTGGCGGTCGGCCTGATCGTCTCCTTCGCTGACAAGAGCAAGTCCGAACTGCCCGGCGTGGTCAAGGAGTTGCATGAAGAAACCGTGGTGGTGGACTTCAATCATCCCCTGGCCGGACGGGACTTGCTTTTTGAGGTCGATATTATTAGTGTGCGCGATGCCGATGCACAACCGTTCACAATAAAGGCATGAGGGCAATATATGGAAATCAGGCTTGCCAACCCCCGGGGCTTCTGCGCCGGTGTTGACCGGGCGATCGCGATCGTCAATCGCGCGCTGGAGGTTTTTGGCCGCCCCATCTATGTCCGCCATGAAGTCGTGCACAACAAATTCGTGGTCGATGACCTGCGCCAGCGTGGCGCGGTTTTCGTCGATGAACTCCATCAGGTGCCCAACGGCGCCATCGTCATCTTCAGCGCCCACGGCGTATCCCGGGCCGTCCAGAACGAAGCCGCCGCCCGCGGCCTCAAGATTTTTGACGCCACCTGCCCGCTGGTGACCAAGGTGCACATGGAAGTGACGCGCTATGCGCGCCAGGGCGTGGAAGCCATCCTCATCGGTCATGCCGGTCACCCCGAGGTGGAGGGCACCATGGGGCAGTATGATACAGCCTTCGGCGGCGCCATCTACCTGGTGGAAAACGAGGAGGATGTCGCCCGTCTGCTGGTGCGGGATGACGCCAATCTGGCATTTGTCACCCAGACCACGCTCTCGGTGGATGACACCGCGCGGGTAATTGATGCGCTGCGGGCGAGGTTTCCGAAGATTCAGGGGCCGCGCAAGGATGACATCTGCTACGCCACCCAGAACCGTCAGGATGCCGTCAAGTCCCTGGCCGAGGCTTGCCAGGTGGTGCTGGTGGTCGGCTCGCCCAATTCGTCCAACTCCAACCGGCTGCGGGAATTGGCCGAGCGCATGGGCGCCCGCGCCTATCTGGTGGACAATGCCGACCAGATCCGGCGGGAGTGGCTGAAGGATGCCGTTTCGGTCGGACTGACGGCGGGGGCATCCGCGCCCGAGATCCTGATCCAGCAGGTCGTGGCCCGATTGCGCGAGTGGGGAGGCCTGATTCCGCTGGAAATCACCGGTCGCGAGGAGAACGTGGTGTTTTCCATGCCCAAGGAGTTGCGGATCCCGGTTTTAAATGCGGAGTAGTTGGCAATTTTTGTCACTCGACCGCCCAAAAGGCCCGGTTGTCGTTCATGGCTTGAGTCCTTTTGGCCATGCAACTACTGTAAATAACAAGAAAGCCCCATTGAAATAAGGG
>CAZPZK010000353.1:0-3633 GCA_964591095.1 uncultured Moraxellaceae bacterium
GATGTACACCCACCGCTCCACCGTGCTGCACGCCACCGCCGCCACCCGCCACGACGCGCTCAACATCCATGCCGACTCGGTGATCCTGCCGGTGGTGCCGATGTTCCACGTCAACGCCTGGGGCACGCCCTATGCCGCCACCATCACCGGCGCCAAGCTGGTGTTCCCCGGCGCAGGGATGGACGGCGCATCGTTGTATGAACTGATCAATGGCGAACAGGCGACGCTGCTGCTGGGCGTGCCGACCGTGTGGCTGGGGCTGCTGAACTACCTCGACCAGATCAACGCCAAACTGGACAGCGTGCACAGCGTCGTAGTCGGCGGATCCGCCGCGCCGCTGGCGATGATCAAGGCCTTCGACCAGAAGCACGATGCCTTCCTGATCCACGCCTGGGGCATGACCGAACTGAGTCCGCTGGGCACGGTCAACAACATGAACAGCAAGCTGGCGGCGTTGCCGAAGGAAGAACGCTACCAGCGCCAGCTGAAACAGGGCCGCCCGGTGTACGGGGTGGAAATCAAGATTGTGGATGATGAGGGCAATGACCTGCCGCGCGACGGCAAGACCTTTGGCCGCCTGCTGGTGCGCGGGCCGTGGGTGGCGGGCGAGTATTACCTGCATGACGACCGCAAGGCCTTCGCGGGCGGCTGGTTCGATACCGGCGACGTCGCCACCATCGACGCGGAAAACACCATGCAGATCGTCGACCGCTCGAAAGACGTGATCAAGTCCGGCGGCGAGTGGATCAGTTCGATCGACCTGGAGAACGCGGCGGTGGGTCACCCCGGCTTGAAGGAATGCTGCGTGATCAGCGTCTATCACCCGAAATGGGATGAACGGCCGCTGCTGCTGGCCATCCGCAAGGAAGGCAGCACCGTCACCGAGCAGGAGGTGCTGGACTTCCTGAAGGACAAGATCGTGAAATGGTGGATGCCGGACGCGGTGGTGTTTGTGGACGAATTGCCGCATACCGCCACCGGCAAGCTGCTGAAGACCGGCGTGCGCGAGCAGTACAGGAACTGGCTGGTAGAGAATGGGCGGGCGTGACCCCGACGAGGCGGCCTGCGGGCCGCCTTTACCCCGATAATCGAGGAATTGACTGCGACTCCCGCGCCAACTGGGAGTTCATGGAAGACCGCCTGCCCCGCTACCCCGCCATGAAACCCTGATTCACCCCGCCCCGCACCGAACCGATGCAGGCACTGGCCGCCATTTCCAACGGCGTACTGGAACACAACCTGCCGCTGGAAGCCATGCTGCGCTTCAAGCTGGGACTTTCGCGGGCGCTGGAGGACACCGGAGCCCTGCCGGAACAACGATTTCCCCGTCTGCCGTCCGGCAGCGGCACCACCCTGATGATGCATACCCATGCACTGACCCTGGGGCTGTGGCAAGCGCTGGAACATCCGCCCGCCTTCCTGGAACAATTGTCCCAGGAGGCCTTCAAGGTGCTGCGGCGGGATTTCTTCAGCGAACTGGAAAGCGCCGTGACGGCGCTGTGGGAAGGGGCGTTGCGCTGAGTTGCGCTGATCAGTCGTCCAACCGGATTGACCAGAGCCCGGTGAACTGCCGGGCATCCGCTTCGGAACCCAGGGTGGAGACCAGCAGGCGCATCATCGACAGGCGGGTTTCCGCCCACGCCTTCTCCCCGCAATCAGTCCGCAACAGGTAGCGGAACGCCAGGAATTCCACCCCGGTCAGGAACAGTTCAATTTGCGGCTCCAGCGGTTGCGGCCGCCCCGACGCCACCACCGAAGCCACGATCATCTTCTGCAGGGTGGCCACGGTATGCAGCCGGAAGCGCGAGATCGGCGACTCCGACTCATAGAACTCGGCATACAGCGGCCGCATCGCGGGCCCCAGGCTGCGCCCCCAGTCGACATAGGCGTCAAAGGCATTGATCCCCCGCAGAATGATATCTCCTTCCCCCGCCAGCGCCGCACGGATCCGCCCGGTCAAATCCACGTGAAAGCGCAAGGCGGCCTCGGCCAACGGCTCATCCAGTCCGCGAAAATACTTGTAGAACGTGGGGCGGGAAATACCGGCCTTATCAAGCACATGCTCCACCTTCAGCGCGCGGTAACCCTGCTCGGCAAACGCCTGGATCGTGGCGTCGGCAATCCGCGCCTTGACCTCATCTTGATCGGCGGCGGTGCGGGGCGGTCGGCCCCTGCCCCGCAGGGCGGGCGTCTCGATGTCTGTCATATCTGCTATCCGGCATGCAATTCGTCGAGTTTTTGACACCGCCCGTCGCAACACAAGGACAACCACCATGCAATTCCGGCCACTCGTCGGACAACTGTAACAATTGATTTCGAGCCGCCAAATTAAATTAACACGCAAGTTAATGGAAATGCTTGAAAGACAAGCGTTTGCGGCATTATTTGTTAAATGACGCCATATTTGCCTAAAAATCGCCCTATTGCTCAAGACAAGCGCCGGGAATAGCATCCGCCTCACAACGAAGGACGAACGTACCGAAACGCTTTGTCCCGACCCAGACGCCCGTCAGGGCCATAACAAGAACCGGAGTTGTTCCCATGAAAAAATTGCTCGCCCCGTTCGCCCTGGCCGCCACCCTGCTGATTTCCGCCGTCGCCGCCCAAGCCGCGTCCTACCAGACCTGCTCCGTGACCGGCGGTTGCACCGCGACCGGGAACTACTGGGTGACATCGTCCTATACCCAGACCAAATATCCGCTGGTGCTCGCGCACGGCATGGCCGGTTTCGCCAAGCTGGGTCCGGTCGATTACTGGTACGGCATTCCCAAGGATCTGGTCACCGGCGGCGCCAAGGTGTATTCGACACAGGTGGCCTCCTTCCAGTCGTCGGAAGTGCGGGGCGAGCAGTTGCTGACCCAGGTCAAGACCATCCTTGCCATCAGCGGAGCCCCCAAGGTCAACCTGATCGGCCACAGCCACGGCAACCAGTCGATCCGCTATGTCGCCGCCGCCATCCCGACCAAGGTCGCCTCGGCCACCGGCGTCGGCGGTCCCAACAAGGGCTCCCCCGTCGCGGATGTGATCAAGGGCGTGACCAATGTTCCGGGCGTCGGCCCGATTGCCGCCACCACGCTGTCCGGCGTCATCAATGCCTTCTTCCTGCTGATTGACAATGTCGCCGGGGAAGCCTACCGCCAGGATGCGCTGGCCGGACTCGATTCGCTGACCACCAAGGGCGCCACGGCCTTCAACGCCAAGTATCCGCAAGGCATCCCCACCACCGCCTGCGGCGAGGGCGCCTACACCGTCAACGGCGTGCGCTACTACTCCTGGAGCGGTACCGGCCATCTGACCAATGTGCTCGATATCGTCGATCCCGCCCTGGCGCTGCTGAACGTGGTGTTCCCGGAAGGCAACGACGGCTTGGTCGGCCGCTGCTCCAGCCATCTCGGCCAGGTGCTGCGCGACAACTACAACATGAACCACCTCGACGAAGTGAACCAGCTGTTCGGCCTGGTCAGCATTTTCGAAGCCAATCCGGTCAGTGTTTACCGTCAACACGCCAACCGCCTCAAGGGCAGCGGCTTCTGATCACGCCCCGGGCGCGCCAAACGCCCGCCCCGGCCCCCCAAAAACCCCATGCCCCCGCCCCCCACGCGCATAAGAAGAAAAAGAAAATAACCATAAACC
>CAZPZK010000354.1:0-3632 GCA_964591095.1 uncultured Moraxellaceae bacterium
TTCAACACTTTGCGAAAGACATTCTCCAGATAACGGCGATAGTCCTTCGACACCGACTCGGTCTGGTTGCCGTGAATCACGATCACAGGCGGATTCTGCCCTCCCATGTGAGCATAGCGCAATTTGATGCGCCTGCCATTGACCAGCGGCGGCTGGTGCGATTCCACGGCATCGTGGAGTATCTGCGTCAGGCGATGGGTATTGACCTTCAGCGTCGCCGAGTCGTAGGCGCGCCGGATGGACGGGTACAGGTCGCCGACACCGGTGCCGTGCAAGGCGGAAATGAGATGGATCTTGACATAGGGAATGAAGTCAAAGCGCAGATCCATCGCCTGCTTGACTTGGCTGCGGTCATAGTCGGTCATGCCGTCCCACTTGTTGATCGCCAGCACCACCGCGCGGCCGCTCTCCAGCGCAAAGCCCAGCATGTGCAAATCCTGATCAACAATGCCTTCCCGGGCATCCAGCACCACGACCACGACATGCGCGTCCTTGATGGCCTGCAAGGTCTTGATCACGGAGAACTTTTCGACGACTTCGCTGATCCGGCCGCGACGACGGACGCCGGCGGTGTCGATCAGGGTGTATTTTTGCCCCATGCGTTCATAGGGGATGTAAATGCTGTCCCGAGTGGTGCCGGGCATGTCGTAGACCACGACGCGGTCCTCGCCGAGCATACGGTTGACCAGGGTGGACTTGCCAACATTGGGGCGCCCGACAATGGCGATCTTGATGCCCGTTTCTTCCACCGGCGACTCTTCCGCATCCTCCGGATAGGGGGCCAGGACTTCGGAAAGCATCTGGAACAGGCCGCGGCCATGACTGGCCGCCACGCAGAACATCCGTTCGGACAGTCCCAGCCGGTGGAACTCGGCGGTGGCCGCCTCCTCATGCAAGCCATCAACCTTGTTGACCACCAGATAAAAAGGCTTGTTCAGGCGGCGTAACTCGCTGGCGATCATTTCATCAGAACCGAGTAACCCGGCACGGGCGTCAACCACGAAGAGAACAACATCGGCTTCCTCGATGGCGCTCCGCGACTGCTCCGCCATATAGGCGTCAATTCCTTCGTCGCTCTCACCCAGCCCGCCGGTATCAATCACGATAAACGACTTGTTGTCGAAACAGGCGTCGCCATACTGACGGTCACGGGTCAGCCCGGGAAGATCCGCCACCAGTGCATTCCGCGAGCGGGTGAACTGATTGAACAGGGTGGATTTGCCCACATTGGGGCGGCCGATGAGCGCGATGACGGGTTTCATGAACGAGTCTCAATACAATGCGGGGTTGCCGGATCACCAGGCAACCCCGTCTGACAACCGGGGATGGGAAAGAATGATACCAGAGAGCAAGCAGCACCGGTTCGCGGCAAGGCCGGACGCCGCTATCCGGCGGCGGCTATTTTCCAGCGGGAGACCTGACCGCTGCGGGTGGTGACCAGCAGGCTGTCGCCCTGGACCTGCAACGACACCACCGCGCCCTTGACGCGGAGGCGGCCCCGATAGCGGCCGTCCGACTGCGACAGGAAGTGCACATAGCCCTCGGCATCTCCCAGGACCAGCCAGCCCGACACCACGGCCGGGGCCGACAGGAGGCGGCCCTTGAGCTTGTCCTGTTTCCAGACCGCCTTGCCCGAGCCATCATCCACCGCGAGCACTTCATCCTGCGTGTTGATGACGTAGACGTTGCCCAGCCCTTCCGCCGGCGCCAGCAGGGTGGAAACCGGAAACTCCCAGGCGGGCTCCGGACGGTCGCGAAGATCCAGCGCCACGAGTTGTCCCTGATACGATCCCACGTAGAGAGTTTCATTGAAGGTCAGCAGCATGTCGCCATCGATGTCGACCAGTCGCTCGACTTCCGTGCGGCCGGCCGGAGTCGCCACCTGGCTTTCCCACAGACCGGCGCCGGTGGCCAGATCCAGGGCCACGACCTTCCCCGCCGCCGACGCCACCACCACCTTGCCATTGGCGATGATCGGCATGGCGTAGCCGCGCAAGGACAATTGGGGCACGGGAACATCATAGCTCCATACCGGACTGCCCGTTCCGGCGTCCAGGACCTGCACCCGGCCATCCTGCGACTGCGCCACCACGCGGTCGGCGGCCAGCGCGACCGGCGCCAGCATCGCCGAACTCAAGCGTTGACGCCAGATCAGCTTGCCATCCATTGCGGACAAAGCCAGCAACTCTCCCTCGGCGGTGCCAAGGAATATCCGACCATACCCGGCGCTCAGGCCGCTACTCAATGTCAGGCCAAGACGTTGCTCCCAAATCACGGAGCCCTTCTCATCCACCGCGATCACGCGGCCGCTGTCCGTGGCGGCGAACACCCGGTTTTCCAGCACGGCGGGGCGCAGCCGGGGAAAGTCCTCATCAGAAGCGCCACCCGGACTCACCGCCCACAAACGCTCCACCGACGGGGCATCCGCCGCGACCGCCGGCAAAGGCGACGGCTTGATGCGCACGGGTTCGGAGCCGCACCCGGCCAATAGCGTCAGCAGTAAGCCCCCAAAAGCCAGCAGATGCAGTCTCACGCGGTTACGCTCCCTTTTCCTCAAGGATGGGTGAAGGCCGCTTGATCTCGGGAGCCTCCACACCGACATCGGCCAGTTTCGCATCCAGCAACGGTCGGCTTTCCTTGCGCTCCACCAGCACTTTCACCGCCGCTTCATAGGCTTTGCGGGCACCGGCGACATCACCGGCAGCGCGCAGGATATCGCCGCGCAGTTCATCCCGGGTCGGCATGAACGCCGGTTCGGTGGCCTGATCCAGCAATGCCAGCGCCCCCTTTCCGTCCCCCTTGTCCGCCAGGACCCGCGCCAGGCGCAGGGTGGTCATGGCGCGCATGCCCTCATCCACGGACTTCTGCTCCAGCACCCAGCGCAGCTGTTTTTCCGCCTCCTTGGCGTCACCAACCTCAACGGCGCGCTTGGCCAGCAACAAGGCCGCATTCACGGCATAGGGCGTACCCGCCTGATCCTGGATCACTTTCAGCGACTGTCGCTGCAGTTCTGTATTGGCCTCCTTGTCGTCCGGGTTGACCGTGAGTTTTTGGGCGGCCTCCAAGGCGGCCTGATAACGGGCGGCAGCGGCGGCGGCGGTCTCCAGGCGCGATTGCTGCCAGTAACGCCATCCGGCGAAAACGGCCAGAGCCAGACTGATGCCAACCAGAATGGGCGTGCCATGGTCTTGCCAGAATCGCTTCAGTTTTTCTACCTGTTCTTCTTCACTGTAACTCACGACATTGCTCCCAGACCCTGTTTGAGATGTTCAGCCAGCTCCTCGCGGCCAAGTGTGACCTGTTCCCCGCGCTGCAGCCACTTGATGGTAATCTTGCCGGCCGTCAGTTCGTCCTCGCCCAGAACCAGCGCCGCCACCGCGCCGCTACGGTCGGCCTTCTTGAACTGCGCCTTGAAACCGCCGCCGCCGCAGTGCGCGACAATACGGAATTCGGGCAGCGAGGTCCTTAGCGTTTCTGCTAACAGCAACGCCGCCTGCCGGCTCTCCTCGCCGGCCACCAGATAAATGTCGGCATCACCGGCATCAGGGCGCGGCAGGATGGCTTCCAGCAACAGCACCAGCCGCTCCAGACCGATGGCAAACCCGACGGCGGGCGTCGGTTGACCGCCGAGT
>CAZPZK010000355.1:0-3621 GCA_964591095.1 uncultured Moraxellaceae bacterium
AAGGGCTTTTACGGGCGGATTTTTGTCCCCTACCTGACGCTGGATGCTTCTTCCGTTACCTATACCAATGACGGTGGCGGCACGACCACGGTATCGGCGGCACGTTTTGGCTTCGGCGGTACGGCCAACAAGATACTGGTGCAAAATCTGACCATCAGCAACATGGCGGTTGAGCGTGACAACCTGCTGACGGCGGCCGGAACGCGAGGGTATGCCGCGACCAGTGAGGATGGTTTTTTGGGGTTGCGCATCAACGGCAGCATTGCCATTGAAGGGTCGCTCAAGATGTTCGCCTGTAATTCTGATCATCCGCGTTGCTGATACTACGGAGTAGAAAAATGATAAAAACCATCAGAACGTGGTGCCTGTTGTGCCTGTCGTTTCTCAGCCTGCAGGCTTGGGCGGAGATGGCGGGCATGGATGATGAATCCCTGGATGGCGTCATGGCCCAGGCCTCCTTGTTTGCCGTGGACTATATTCCGCCCGGCGGCGGCAACCCCAATGCCAACATCGGTTTTTACCGGCTGTCGCTCGATGCCGAAATGGAGTTGAATGCCAACATCAAGAACCTGTCGCTGGGTTGCGGCGGGGTCAAGGGGGCGGGTGTCTGTGATCTTAATATTGATAATGTGCGCTTGACTGGCAGTACCGCGACCAGTGCGTCGGATTCCGGTCCAGGCACCAGCGCCATCCTGACGCGGCCCTATTTTGAATTTGCCATTCGCAACCCCGGCACGGCAGCCACCCGCGAGATCGTGGGTATCCGCTTCGGTTCGGAGCAGACCTTGGGTAAGATGACTATGGGTGAAAATCCGGATGTCAACAATCCGAACGATGATACGGGGATCAACAGTTTCAGCTGCGATATGAAAGCGGTCATCCTCAACGCCTCAATGACGGACATCTGTGCCCGTGTAATTTTCTGCCTCGCCGCCACGGCCACGCTCGATCCCTACGACTATGCGGCGCTGCACGGCGGCAACCCCCTGATTTTCAATCGCAGTCAGGTCACCGGATGCGGCAGTACGGATTATCCCGGTAATGTAAACTGCATGTTCTTCGACGGACTGGTGGCTCATGCCAGCCTGTTCGGCCTGACTCTGGATTCCCGTTTGACAGAAGACCTGCGGTTTGTCCACGATCTCGCCATTACGGATTCATTTGGAAATGCCGTTCGTGGTTTTAATCTCTCGGTACAGAAAGAAGCCCTGCGCTGGCAGAAGGTGGACGGTCTGACCAATCCTTGGGCCACGGTAGCGGCCCAGCAGGGTTGGTGGATGTCGATCCCGCAAGTCACCATTGAAAACCTGGTCATCACGCAAACCATTGAAGTGGACGGTCTGGGCGCCCTGTTTGGTCAACCGGCTGTATTGCAGAATGTTGACTTGGGCCAGCGCCCGGCGGACAACTGTTACGGCGCGCTGCAGTTCTGCTAATAGGGGATGACATGATGAACTTCAGGATTACGCTACTGGCGGCTGGTATATTCATGGCCCATCAATCGGTCTTGGCCATGGACTCCCTGAGCGACGAAGGCATGGGCGAGGTATCCGGTCAGGATGGGATTTCCATCGGCGCCAGTGCTGCCAACCTCGGCATCCAGCGCGTGTATTGGCAGGAAGACGGCAAGGAACTGCAGTTTCGCAATATCAATTTTGCCAATCTCGACTCCACGACAACCATTGATGTCGGCTCTGACAGCGACTTGGCGTCCGGTGTGCCCGCGATAGGCATCAACGTCACTTTCCAGCCCGGATTGCTGCTGACTTTTGGCGCTGTCGGCCTGTGTAACGCCAATGATACGTCTTGCACCACGTCTTTTGGTGAAATGGCCCTGCAACTGGACAGCACGCCGGGACAGACGACGTCGTTTTCATTCTTCAATACCAATGGCTTGTTTGATGGCACCACGTCCAACGGACGACTGCGCATCAACATGAAGAATGCCAACTTCTATCTGGCGCAAACTTTTGACGCCGATGGCGCGGGACCGACAGCGGCGGTGCGCAATCTTGCCATTCTGAAGGGGTTGACGGTTAACGGTACCTTGAATGGCAAGTTTACCGTGGATGCCGCCGAAGGTTTGCGGGCGCAAGGTACCTTGTCCTTGAGCAAGACAGGCAACACCAACGGTTTCCAGTTTGACCTCGCCCAGAAATCGGGGGTCGCATCCGGGTTTACCACCACCGGCGCGGGGACGATTATTCGCTTGGGTGCCTCCGGTATCATCAATAATCTGGATATGCGGGTACGGGCGGATAACTCCCTCGCCGGGACAGGTACCCAGGGGATCAGGTTCCGCGCTGACGGCGTGCTCGACAAAAATACCTTTTCGCTGGAAATGGGGCATCCCAGTGGTCATTCAGTGATCTTCCGTAGCTTTGCGGACTTCGCCAATGGCGCGGCGGTCAATCCGACCAGTCCGGACATATCCACGGGTGACTGGTACCTGAATCTCATCGCATCGGGGGGTAGCCTGCCGGATTTCCGGGCGGGTTTTGGTGGGGTTGGCGGCGTGGCGCGTGACGCCATCGGTTTGTCGGTACGCGATCTCAGCCTACAGACGTACGCCCGCCAGATCGTATTCCAGAATAATACCACCTTCACTCAAACCACGCAGAATTGGTCCATCATCCCGACGTTGTATGATCTGGACGCCAACATGCTGCTGTTCCCGGGGGGGCATCCGGCCTTGGCTGCTTCCGCCCAGCGCGGGATTGGCTTCAATCTGAAAATGGCGACTACCGGTAGGGATGGCACTGGTCTTGAAGGCACCCACTTCCTGATTGCCGACCCGGTGGCGGGTACCTATATGGGGTGGCGTAACATCGATCAGCAAGTTACCTTGGGGCAGAGTCAGTTCTTTGTGGCGGATGCAACCACGGATGGCGTTGACGGCATCAAATTCACGTCCAATAACATGGTCATCGACATGGCCGGTGAATTCGCGGTAGGTAACCTGCCCAACGGATCAACCGTGACTACCATCCGCAATGATGATGAATTGTTTGGTTTACGCGTGCAGTTGGCGGGCTCCATGGCTTTGGCCTTATCACCGCCGGGCGGCAGCGGCAACGGTTATCTGGGTTTGAGCGGACAATTGAACCTGAGCGGCGGCGCGGCCAACACGGTGAGTCTTATCGAGCCGGTGGATGGCACACAAATCCAGTTTGGCGGTCTGAGTGGCATCATCAATATCCTGCCACAGCATGTAACCGATGCTGATTTTTCTGATGCCAGTCGCATTGAGGTTGGCCCCGGTACGCCTGGCAATATTGCTGTCTCCTTCGCGGCAGCCCTTGAGTTCGGTCCGGGCACTGCGGATACCGACGTTTTTCGGGTGTCCAACCTGAACCTCGTGAGCGGCGGCACCTACCGGATGGGAGAAATCGTCATCCCGGGTGGCCGGTTGTATTCACAAATCGATATCAAGCCGCAATAAGCTGACCAGCAACCGTGAAAGCCGGCATGAAAGAGCTAAACTCTGTTCATGTCCGGCGCTAATAACTATTAGAGGTGTACCATGGCGACCATTTATGGCAATTCTTCCAACAATACCCTGAACGGCACCGCCAGTGCCGACAAGATCTACGGGTATGATGGAAACGACACGCTCAATGG
>CAZPZK010000356.1:0-3610 GCA_964591095.1 uncultured Moraxellaceae bacterium
TGCCTATCGCGTGCACCAGGGCTTTGAACACAAGCTGGTGGCCCTGTCCGCCGGCATCCAGCGCATGATCCGCTCCGAAACCGGAGCCTCGGGCGTCATGTTCACCCTGGACACCGAATCCGGCTTCCGCGATGTGGTGTTCATCACCTCGTCGTACGGGCTGGGCGAAATGGTGGTGCAGGGCGCCGTCAATCCGGATGAGTTCTACGTCCACAAGCCCACGCTGGAAGCCGGACGTCCGGCCATCCTGCGCCGCAATCTCGGCAGCAAGGCGCAAAAGATGATTTATGGCGCCTCCGGCGTCACCGGCAAGTCGACGCAGGTGGTGGATGTCGACAAGGTGGACCGTCTCAAGTTCTCGATCAGCGATGACGAGATCGCCGATCTGGCCCGTCAGGCGCTGATCATCGAGAAGCACTACGGCTTGCCGATGGATATCGAGTGGGCCAAGGACGGGGATGACGGCAAGCTCTATATCGTGCAAGCCCGCCCCGAAACCGTGAAAAGCCGCCAGAACGTCGGCACCATGGAACGCTACCTGCTCAAGCAGAAGGGTTCGGTGCTGTGCGAAGGCCGTTCGATTGGCCAGCGCATCGGCGCCGGTCGCGTCAAGGTCGTCAACTCCATCCGGGAAATGGAAAAGGTGCAGGAAGGCGACGTGCTCGTCTCCGACATGACCGATCCGGACTGGGAGCCGGTGATGAAGAAGGCGGCGGCGATCGTCACCAACCGTGGCGGCCGCACCTGCCATGCCGCCATCATCGCCCGCGAACTGGGCGTGCCCGCGATTGTCGGCTGCGGTAACGCCACCGAATTGCTGGCGGACGGGCAGGAAGTCACCGTGTCCTGCGCGGAAGGTGATACCGGCTATATCTACGAAGGCATGCTTGATTTTGAAATCCAGCGCAATTCGATTGATTCCATGCCGAAGCTGAGCTTCAAGATCATGATGAATGTCGGCAACCCCGACCGCGCCTTTGACTTTGCCCAGATTCCCAACCAGGGCATCGGCCTGGCGCGCCTGGAGTTCATCATCAACCGCATGATCGGTGTCCATCCCAAGGCGTTGCTCAATTACGACACGTTGCCGCGCGACATCCGCAATGCCGTCACCGCGCGCGCGGCCGGTTATGCCTCTCCCGTGGAATTCTTTGTCGAGAAGCTGGTGGAAGGCATCGCCACGCTGGCCGCCGCCTTCTACCCGCAGCGCGTCATTGTCCGCATGTCCGACTTCAAGTCCAATGAGTATGCCAACCTGATCGGCGGCAAGCTCTATGAACCGGAAGAAGAAAACCCGATGCTGGGATTCCGGGGGGCCTCGCGCTATATCTCCGACAATTTCCGCGATTGCTTTGACCTCGAATGCCGCGCCCTGAAAAAGGTGCGTGACGAGATGGGTCTGACCAACGTGGAAATCATGATTCCCTTCGTTCGCACCGTGGGCGAAGCCGAGCGCGTCATCAGCCTGCTCTCGGAAAAGGGCTTGAAGCGCGGCGAAAACGGCTTGCGCGTCATCATGATGTGCGAGTTGCCGACCAATGCCTTGCTGGCCGATGACTTCCTGCAGCACTTTGACGGCTTCTCGATCGGCTCCAACGATCTCACCCAGTTGACGCTGGGTCTGGACCGCGACTCCGGTATCGTTTCGCACCTGGTTGACGAACGTGATCCGGCCGTCAAGTTCCTGCTGGCGCGCGCCATCCAGGCTTGCAAGAAGGCCGGCAAATACGTCGGCATCTGCGGCCAGGGCCCCAGCGATCATCCGGACCTCGCCAAGTGGTTGATGGATGAAGGCATTGATTCCGTGTCACTGAACCCGGATTCGGTGCTGGATACCTGGTTCTTCCTGGCGGAGAACCACGGCGCATGAATGATTCCGGAATAATAGAGGGGCGCCGAATGGCGCCCCTCTTTTTTGTTGCTGCGTGGGTCGGGCTTCAGCCCGACACTGCCTTTGGTCGGAGTGAATTGTCGGGCGGAAGCCCGACCACCGACAGCTACGAAACGGATGAGGAAACATGGGGTGAAAATGACGTTGGGGCGCATCGCATGCGCCCTCGCGACCGAACAGGTAGCCGGCTTACGGAATGAACAGCGTGTATTGCGAAGAGGGCGCAAGCGTTGCGCCCCAACGGGGAGCGTATAATCCCCCCTGTAAACGATCTCAGGCTTCCAGCTTCGCCATGACGTCATCACTGAAATTGGCGTTGGTGTAAACGTTCTGCACGTCGTCCAGATCTTCCAGCATATCGATCATTTTCAGGATCTTCTGCGCCGTTTCAACATCGGTGATGTCGGCTTGGGTGCCCGCATGCAGGGTCACTTCCGCGTGGGACGGTTTCAGGCCGGCGGCCTTCAGAGCGTCTTCCACTGCGCCAAAATCGGCCGGGGAAGTGATGACCACGATCTGGCCGTTTTCGTTGACCACGTCGTCGGCGCCGGCATCCAGCGCGACTTCCATGATCCGGTCTTCGTCGCCGTTATCGAAGCTGATTTCACCGCGCTTGCTGAACAGGTAGCTGACCGAGCCATTAGTGCCGAGATTGCCCCCGCACTTGCTGAAGGCGTGACGCACATCGCTGACGGTACGGTTGACGTTGTCGGTCATGGTTTCCACGATCACCGCCACACCGTTGACGCCGTAGCCTTCGTAGGTATTTTCCTGAACATTCTCGGCTTCACCACCGCCCGCGCCGCGCTGGATGGCGCGGTTGATGATATCGCGGCTGAGGTTGGAGCTCAGCGCCTTGGCGACAATGGCGCGCAACCGGGGGTTATCGTCTTCCGACGGGCCGCCCAAGCGTGACGCCACGGTGATTTCACGAATGTACTTGGTAAAGATCTTACCGCGCTTGGCGTCCTGACGGTCCTTGCGGTGCTTGATATTGGCCCATTTGGAATGACCGGCCATGACAGTCTCCTTTATGGTTTAGGAAGTTCCCTCTCCCCTTGTGGGAGAGGGTCAGGGAGAGGGGGGCTGCGGGTGTTACGGAACAAAAATGCTTGTTAAGGCGACGTTCCGCACCCCCATCCCGGCCTTCCCCCACGGGTGGGGAAGGCGTTATCGTTTTACGACTGCGGCTGTTCCACCGCTTTTTCGCGGACGCGGATGCCCAACTCGCGCAACTGCTTGCCGTCAACCGGTGCCGGGGCCTGGGTCATCAGGCATTCGGCAGTCTTGGTCTTGGGGAAGGCGATGACATCGCGGATCGACGTCGCGCCGGTCATCAGCATCACCAGGCGATCCAGGCCGAAGGCCAGGCCACCGTGGGGCGGAGCGCCGTACTTCAGGGCGTCCAGCAGGAAGCTGAACTTCTCCTGCGCTTCCTCTTCGCCAATGCCCAAGGCTTCAAATACCGCCTTCTGCATCTCCAGGTTGTAGATACGCAGCGAACCGCCGCCGACTTCCGTGCCGTTCAGCACCATGTCGTAGGCCACCGATGTCGCGGCGCCGGGGTTGGCCTTCAGTTCCTCGACGCTGCCATGCGGCATGGTGAAGGGGTGGTGCACGGAGGTCCACTTGCCGTCATCGGTTTCCTCGAACATCGGGAAATCGACCACCCACAGCGGCGCCCAGTCGCAAGTCAGCAGCTTCAGGTCGTGGCCAAGA
>CAZPZK010000357.1:0-3602 GCA_964591095.1 uncultured Moraxellaceae bacterium
GACAACCGGGTGGACGAATTCCTCTTCAAGACCCGGCGTGGCTTTTGCGAACACTATTCCTCCTCCTTCGCCTTTTTGCTGCGCGCCGCCGGAATCCCGGCGCGGGTGGTGGTGGGCTATCAGGGCGGCGAGTCCAGTCCCACCGGCGACTCCTGGGAGGTGCGGCAAATGGATGCGCATGCCTGGGTGGAAGCCTGGATTCCCGATCGCGGCTGGGTGCAGTATGACCCGACCTCGGCGGTTGCCCCGGAGCGCATAGATGAAGGCATGAGCGCGATCGCCGATCAGCGGGAGCTGTGGGGCAATTCCGCCTTGAGCGCGGTGCGTTATAGTAATCACCAGTTGCTGGGCGACCTGCGCGGCATGATGGATTACGTCAATTACCGCTGGCAAAAGGATGTGGTGGGATTTGACAGCCAGAATCAGGAAGAGTTTCTGATGCGCTTGTTGGGAGACACCTCATTGTGGCGGCAAATCGGAGTCATGTTTGGCTCCTTGGCGCTGATCGCTGCCATGCTGGCTTCCTGGACACTGCTCCGGCACCGGCGGGTGATGCATCCGGCTGACCATTTGCTGCAAAAGCTTTCCTCCCGGTATTCGGCAAAAGGGCTGTCCCGTCGACCGGGAGAAGGGGTGTTGTCCTGGTTGGACCGCCTGGCGGAGGCTCAACCGCATTGCCGTGAACAGGCGCTGGCATTTGCCCGGAGCTATTCACGGTTACGTTATGAAGGAAGTGTGAGCGATTCCCGGGGAGAGTTGCGCCAACTTGCACGTTTGTTGCGCAGCTGGCCTTCCTATCGCCCACAAAAGATACAATTAGTGGATTCGCCCCTTGCCGGGAAGGGGGAATCTTCGTAAAATGCGCGCACCCCGATAGACGCATAGCTCAGCTGGTTAGAGCACCACCTTGACATGGTGGGGGTCGCTGGTTCGAGTCCAGTTGCGTCTACCAAATTTCAAAAAAGCCGCTCAGATGTTTGGAGCGGCTTTTTTTATGGCGCAAGGTACGTTGCGCTCTCCGGAGCCTCGAGAGGGGCGTCTGGTGGCCATGTTAAGTCATTCCGAAGTAACGCCCGGGACCCTGAGTTCAGGGTCCCGATGCGATTTATCCTCAGCGATACCCCTCCACAAAGTCCCCCAATCCCAATCGGTAACCCGCGCCCACCGCCTTGAACGACCATTCCCCGTTTTGCTTGAAGAACGAGCCGAACTGGACTGCGGTTTCCTGCGAGAAATTTTCGTCCAGGTCGTACTCGGCAATCACGTGACCGGTGGCGTCGTCATAGAGCTTGATATAGGCATTGACGATCTGGCCGAAATTCTGGCCGCGTGTATCGGCATCATGAATGGTGACGATAAACGAAACCTCGCGGGCATCGGCATGCATCCGGCCCAGGTCGACCAGGATCGTTTCATCGTCTCCGCTGGCTTCTCCGCTGCGGTTGTCACCGGAATGAGTGACCGCGCCGTCCGGTGATTGCTTGTTGTTGTAGAAGACGAAGTACTCATCCGCGATCAGCTTGGGCTCATTGGCGGCATTGAGCCGGCACAGAAATACCGAGGCATCAAGGTCGAAGTCGGCGCCGCCGCCGCTGCGCTTGTCCCAGCCCAGGCCGACCCGGATGTTGCGCAGGGCCGGCGCGGACTTGGTGAGGTTGATGCCTTCGCCTTTCTTGAGATTGATGGTCATAACGGGACTCCGGGTTGAAATTTGGGGCAGGGGTTCAGCTGACGCTGCCGCCCATGCGCTGGATCAGTTCGGTCTTCATTTCTTCCATGCGGCCGACGGCTTGCTGGCGTGATTGCTCGCCTTCGCGCTGGATCTGCTCCACTTCTTCCATGGTGGAAATCAGGGTTTGCTGTACGTGCTCCAGGGTTTCGATGTCAACGACCGAGCGCTGGTTGGCGCGGGCGGTATTGATCGTATTCTGCCGCAACAGATCGGCGTTGCGGCGCATCAATTCGTTGGTGGTGTCATCAATTTTTTGTGTCAGTTCCACGGCCTGTTGCTGCTCGATCAGCGCGATGGCCAGGGTGAACTGCTTTTTCCAGCTGGGAATGGTCAGTTCCTGCAGGTTGCGGAACTTGTCGATCAGGATCTGGTTATTGCTCTGCACCATGCGGATCATCGGCGCGGTCTGCACCGCGACCATTTGCATGGTGCGCAAGTCGTGCACTCGCTTGTCCAGCCGGTTGATCAGGTCCTGCAGGTCAGCCAGGGCCTGGGCCTCCATCGGGTCGGTGGCGGAGGGCGCGGCGCGGCGTTGTTCCAGTTCCTGACGCAATTCCTCCACCTTGATTTCCCCCACCAGGATGTTGCAGTCCAGATTGTGGTATTCCTCGACATTGAAGTTGTAGACCTGATCGAGGTCGCGGATGCGCGTGCCCAGCCGCGTTTGTGAAACCTTGATTTCACTCACCAGCTTTTCAATCTGCTTGCTCAGGGTGTCATAGCGGCCGAGGATCTTTTCCTTGCCCATGCGCATGGAGTCGATGAGGCCGCCGATCAGCGGGATCTTTGAGCCGGTGCCGCTGTTCTTGACCAGTGCCTGGACGTTGATGCCCTTGGCCAGCAACACGACGTCATGCAGTTTGTCACCCAGCCCGTCCATGTCCTTGGTCTTGACCTGGGTCAGCAGCTTTTCCGAATACTGGACAATTTTTTCTCCCGCCTTGGCGCCCAGTTGATGCACGGCGTCGGTGCGTCGCGGATCAAAGGACTGGGCCAGACGGGCGACTTCCTGCCGCAGTTTGTCAATGTCGGTGCCGGATTGCCGCAGGCGCTCCTGATTGCGGATAAAGACAATCTCAAGCGCCGACTCCGCCGCCGTGACCGGCGCCGGTGACAGGGGGGCAGGAGAGAACCGGGCAGGGGCAGCGCTTTCCGCGACGGAGGTCGTGGGAGCCGGCGTGACGGGTGCGACCGGAGCCGGGGCGGCTTCACTCTGAAAGGCGGAGACAGGCTTGAATTTGCTCATGATGGGTCCTTGCGGGTGTTCAGGGCTTGCAGGCGTTCCTGCAGGGCCTGCTGGGTAGAGGCCAGTTGTTCGTACAACGCTGTCTGGCTGTCGGCGGGCGTGGCGGAGAACAATGCCATGACCTGCTGTCGCCAGGCCGGTATCAGTAAGGTAATGGTTTCGTGCGTCTGGTCAATCAAGGCATGGATGTTTTTTTGTTCCAGCCGCAACTGGCTCATGCGCAACAGTACGGTCTGGCGCAGCAAGGCCAGGTTGTGGAGTCGCCGCTCAAAGCGCTGCAACGCTTCCTGATGGTCCTGATACTGTTGGCGGGCAAAAAAATCCCCTGGCGCCACCGACTCCTCGCTCTGGGCGGCCAGTTCCTCAGCCACGCGCAACTGCCCGGCGGCCAGCTTGGTGGTTATCGATCGGAACTGCAGTTCGTTCTTTTCCAGCAGTTCGACAAAAGCCAACTGGGAGTTTTTCAGCGCTGACAGTTTTTCCAGACAAAGTGCCGTGATGGCGGTGATGTCCTGTTCCACCTGCCGGAACCCGTTCCTGTCGGTGACGCCGCGACTGAACAGGGATTGAATCAGTCCGCGCCGACCTCCTTGCAAGGCATCCAGGTTGATGCGGCGGGTCTGC
>CAZPZK010000358.1:0-1924 GCA_964591095.1 uncultured Moraxellaceae bacterium
CAAGTACGGTCGCGGCATCGAACTGGCAACCTCGCTGGCGATCATGATGTCCTATCTGGGGTGGGTGGCGGCGCAACTCAGCGCGCTCGGTCTGGTATTCAATGTCCTGAGCCAGGGGGCTGTCAGCCTGCAGGCAGGAATTATCATGGGGGCCGTGATTGTCGTCATCTATACCGTTTATGGCGGGATGTGGTCGGTGGCGCTCACTGACTTCATGCAGATGATCGTGATTGTGCTGGGCATGCTTTACGTCGGGTATGTGGTGACCGGGGAAGTGAATGGCGGCGTCGGCGCTGTGATTGACCATGCACGGGATGCCGGCAAATTCAATTTCTTTCCTGAGGCCTCGCTGGCAGGAATCCTGGCCTTTGTCGGCGCGCTGGTGACACTGGGCTTGGGGTCGATCCCGCAACAGGATGTCTTCCAGAGGGTCATGTCAGCCAAGGATGAAAAAACGGCCGTGCGCAGCGCCGTGTTGGGCGGCGTGCTGTATTTCCTTTTCGCCTTCATCCCGATTTTTCTGGCGTATTCCGCTTTTCTCATTGATGAAGGCATGGTTGGCAAGTTGCTGGAGACAGACAGCCAGATGGTGTTGCCGACGCTGGTCCTGCAACACACCCCTTTGCTGGCGCAAATCATGTTCTTTGGCGCGCTGTTGTCCGCCATCATGAGCACGGCCTCGGGCACCTTGCTGGCGCCATCGACCATTTTTACCGAAAACGTGCTCAAGCCTTGGCTGGGCAAGATCTCCGATACCAATTTCCTGCATATCATCCGTACGGTTGTGCTGGTTTTTGGCGTGTGTGTCACCCTGTTTTCCCTCAATTCGGAATCCTCCATTTTCGAAATGGTCGAGAATGCCTACAAGGTCACACTGGTGGCGGCCTTTGTGCCTTTGGCGGCCGGGGTGTATTGGTCGCGCGCCAACACCCAGGGGGCGGTGGTTTCCATTCTGTTCGGGGTGGTGACGTGGATTTCCCTGGAGGTCATTGCGCCTGAAGGCATTTGTCCGCCGCAACTGGCTGGGCTGGGCGCCGCCATCATCGGCATGTTGCTGGGTTCTCTGGCACCGCGTTATCTGCGGTCCCCCGAATAAGCAAAAAAAAACACGGAGGTGCTGCCTAAATGCGGCACCAAGCCTTATTATCCCCTGTTGATAATAAAAACAGATTCTTGAGGAAAACCGCATGTTTCGTCCCCTTGCCTCCCTGCTGGTCGTGATTCCGCTGGCGCTGGCCAATTCTGCGTTTGCCGAGGAGACGTCCGAGGGCGCGGCGGCCGCTCCCGCCCCGGCGACAGAGACAGGCGCAACCCCCACAGGCGCTCAGGTCATTGCGGAAAGCGCCGGGGCGCCTGACGCCGCTCCCGCCGCTGCTCCTGCCGTCGTCACGGAAAGCACCATTCCCTATCCGAATGACCGTCTTCCCACGGCGGAGCGCCCCGGTTACTTCAAGCTTCACCCCTTGACCCTGCCTTCCATCAAACCGCCCAAGATTGAAATCAAGGATTGGAAGCCGGGCGCCGGCTACATCGGCGCCGGTTTTTTCAATGACATGGTCAGCTTCGACAGCACCGTGCTGACACCCAAGGGGATCTTTTATGCCAGAGTCGGGCGTTTCATGGATGCCGGCGAAGGTGTTGCCGTCAATGGCGGCTGGCGTAACCCCCTGAACGGCAAGTCGAACGCGAACGGCTACGCGGTGGGCGTGTTCGTGGGGCATGTCATCGGGGACTCCCTGGACAACAAGGTTTACAACCGTCTGGGCGGTGGCGCCGACGTACGGGGTCTGGCCCGGGTTGGTTGTCACCGCGTTGGGTGTGCCGACCTTGGTATAGCCAAAGCGGTAATGCGCATCGACCGCAACATTGCCCACATGGGTCTGCAGCGAAGGACCGGCATAGCCCGACCACACCTGGGTGATCG
>CAZPZK010000358.1:1934-3583 GCA_964591095.1 uncultured Moraxellaceae bacterium
GACAACCGTCTGGGCGGCGGCGCCGACATCAGCTACCAGTGGGTCAACGAACATACCCTCAAGGTGTTTTCCATCGGGCTTGGCGCCGTGAAAGTGGATGAAGGCATCCGGGGCGGCCGCAAGTCGTCCACGCCGAAAGCCTTCTTCAGTTACAGCGTGAGCCTCAAGGTGTTTTGATCTTCGTGGCCGGGCGGTCCGGTTTATCGCCCGGCTTGTGTTATCCTGCACGACCGTGCCAAGGCGCCTGCTCTGTCCTTGCTTTTCTCAACCTTCTAGGCAGTTTTCCACTATGACTGACGTATCGTTCTGGCAAGAGTACCTGTCCAAGCCCGAAAACGTGGTCTTTATCTCGATTGCTCCCGTCGCCGCCGTGGTCACCTGGCTTCATGTCTGGATGGCCCTGAAGATGGTCTTTTATCCGATCCGTTTCCTGGGGGTGAAGCTCGGTCCCATCCCTCTGGGGTGGCAGGGTATCGTGCCGCGCAAGGCGGGCAAGATTTCCGGGATTCTGGTTGATCAGTCGTTGTCCCGTATCGGTTCGCTGGACGAGTTCTTCCGCGAAATGAAGCCGGACGAAATGGCGGAGTTCATCAGCGAGTCCTTGATGGAGCGGGTGGAGGAGTTTATTGACGAGGTGATGAGCGAGCGTAACGCCACCTTGTGGGAAAACCTGCCGATGGCGATCAAACGCAGGATTTACCTGCATGTGCGCAAGCAGGTTCCGGGCATCATGGATAGCCTGGTGACCGAACTGACCTTCAATGTCGAGAATCTGGTGGACATGCGGGAAATGGTGGTTCGCCAGATGGAAAATGACCGCGAATTGATGGTGAGGATGTTCCTGCGGGTGGGGCAGAAGGAAATTGACTTCATCTGGCATATCAGCGCCGCGATCGGTTTCTTTTTCGGCCTGATCCAGATGGGGGTGTGGTTGGTCGTGCCTTGGCACTGGACGCTGGTATTCTGGGCGGCGCTGTGGGGCTTCTTCACCAACTGGATTGCCATCTGGATGGTCTTCAACCCGGTGGAGCCGAAGCGCATTCCGATTCTCGGCTGGACATGGCACGGCGCCTTCATGCGCCGGCAAAAGGAAGTTTCCGAGGTTTTTGCCCATATCAGTACTCGTGAACTGTTTACGCTGAAGCAGATCATGACGGAAATGATGTTTGGTCCGAAGGCCGACAAGACCCGCAAAGTCGTCAAGCGCCATGTCAGCAAGATGCTTGACAGCCCGCTGGTGCGCACCGCCATCCAGATGACGATGGGGTGGGAGGAATATGCCAGGCTCAAGGACACCATCATCGACAAGTCGATTGAAGCGACGATGGGACCGATTTCCGATCCTGGACTGAACGAAAGCCGCGCCGTGAAGGTGAATGAACTGTTTCTCGACCGGATGAGCAAGCTGACACCGATGGAGTTCCAGAATCTGCTGCGGCCAGCCTTCCGGGAAGATGAGTGGATACTGATTGTGCTGGGCGGGGTGACCGGCGCCTTGGCGGGTTGGATCCAGTTGATTGTCGGCTTCAAGTAGCCGGCGTCAAGGCATGAAAAAGGGGCGGATATTATCCGCCCCTTTTTCATGCTCAGCCATCAGCGCTTGACGATGATGGGTGACCCGACGGCGGCTTCGCGCAGCAGTTGAGTGG
>CAZPZK010000359.1:0-3570 GCA_964591095.1 uncultured Moraxellaceae bacterium
GAGTAGAACTGCTCATACAGAACCGCCACGGTGGCCACGGCGGCAATCAGCGGCCCTTGCTTGCCAGGCAGCAGGATATTGCCGGCGGCCACGATCACCAGATAGAGCATGCTCAGTTGCACCGAAGGGCCGCCGCTGGCGTGCATGATCAGGGTGATGGCGAGGATGTCGATCAGGATAAGCAGGAATCCCTGGAAGCGGGGTTCGGAGCGGAGCTTGCCGGTCAGGATCAGGCTGCCGGCGCAGATCAGCAGATAACCGAGGCTGGCGTACAGGTACAGCTTGGGGTTGTCAGCGCCCAGCAGGGGCGCTGAAGGCACCAGGGCAAACAGGCCGACCAGCAGGATGGCCAGCACCAGGCGGTAATAGACATAGACGCGCAGCAACCGCCAGTCGTTGTCGTTTTCGGGGAAAATACCCTGATTGTTCATGACCGTTTCCGGAGCCAGGCGTCCCGATGCGCCTCGGAGCAGAAAAAGAGGCCGTTGGAGTGGGTGCATTCGTTTTCCGCGACATTCAGGCCGCAGTGGCTGCACGCCTGCATGCGGGTCGCGGGTGACTCCGGCCTGTGATTGACGGCAGGGCCGGACAGCGATCGCCGAATGAAGGAAATGACCAGCCAGACCACGGCTGCCAGCACGATCAATCGGAGTAGTCCGCCCATCAAGGTCTCACTGTCGGTCTTTTGCAGGGAATCGCGCTAGTCTATCCTATGCGCTTTCCGCTGCAAGCCGGTATTGGATATGTCTTTGTCGATCGCGATTGCCCAGCACAATTTCTGGGTTGGGGATATCGAGGGTAACGCCCGGAAGGTGTGTGAGCTGGCGGCTCGCGCCCGCGACGGGGGGGCCGACATCGTGGTCTTCCCCGAATTGGCCCTGACGGGGTACCCCCCGGAAGACTTGCTGTTCCGGCCCAGCCTGGAGGCGCGCGTGGATCAGGCGCTGGCGCAGGTGGCGGCAGTGACGGGGATCGTCATGGTGATCGGCTATCCGCGCCGTCGAGGCGGCCTTCTTTACAATATTGCCGGCGTTTGGCTGGATGGCCGCTGCTTGGCGGAATATGCCAAGCAAAAGCTGCCCAATTATCAGGTCTTTGATGAAAAGCGCTATTTCGAGCCGGGTCATGCGCCGGGGGTGTTTGAATACCGGGGTGTCAGGATCGGACTCACGATCTGTGAGGACATCTGGCATCCCGGCCCTGTCGCGTCCTTGAAGGACGCGGGGGCGCAGCTGGTGCTCAATCTTAATGCCTCACCTTTCCATATCAACAAGCAGGCGGAACGTCTGCAGGCTGTCGCTGCCCGATGCGCGGAAAGCGACTTGCCGGTGTTGTACGTGAACATGGTGGGCGGGCAGGATGAGCTGGTATTCGATGGTGGCTCGTTCGCCATGAACGGTGATGGCGCGGTGGTCGCAGAGTTGCCGTTACTGGAAGAGGGTTTGGTGACGGTTGGCTTCAGGCTGGGTGAGGGACGGTTCAGCGACGGCTGCCGGGCGGAAGGCATGACATTGGAAGCCGCCGTCTATGGCGCTCTGGTTACCGGTGTCCGTGACTATGTCAACAAGAGTGGTTTTCGAGGTGTCACTCTGGGGCTGTCAGGCGGCATTGATTCGGCGCTGGTGCTGGCCATTGCCGTTGACGCCCTGGGCGCGGACCGGGTCCAAGCCGTGATGATGCCATTCCACTATACCGCGCCCATGAGCCTCGAAGATGCCGCTGCCGAAGCCGCGACCCTGGGGGTGGGTTACTCCGTGCTGGAGATCGCACCAGCGGTGGATGCGTTCCAGCAGATTCTGGCGCCGGTGTTTGCCGGCCTGGCCGCGGACAAGACCGAAGAAAACCTGCAGGCCCGGTCCCGGGGTGTGCTGCTGATGGCGATCTCCAACAAAAAAGGCTGGCTGGTCCTGACAACGGGCAACAAGTCCGAAATGGCGGTTGGTTACGCGACGCTTTATGGCGATATGGCCGGTGGTTTTGATGTCTTGAAGGATGTGCCCAAAACACTGGTTTTCCGGCTGGCGGAGTACCGTAACCGCTTGGCGGGCCATGAAATCATTCCGCAACGGGTTATTGATCGGCCGCCCTCGGCCGAACTCGCGCCGGGGCAGAAGGACGAGGACAGCCTCCCGCCTTATCCGGTGCTTGATGCCATATTGGAACGATACATCGAGCGCGACTGGAGCGCCGAAGCCATCATAGCCGATGGGTTTGAGCGCGAAACAGTCTACCGGGTCGTGCGGATGGTGGACTTCAACGAGTACAAGCGCAGGCAGGCGGCGATCGGTCCGCGCATTACCAGTCGGGGCTTTGGCCGGGACCGCCGCTATCCGCTCATCAATGGCTGGAAGCCGGGGATCTGATCTGTCAGTCGCGGGAAAACCAGCCGAAGACGCCGCGCTTCGGGCTGGCGGCCGCCGGGACCCGGATGACGACTGTCCGGGAAAGCATATCGTGCCAGGCGGCGCCGCGTCCGGAAAACAAGGCCCACAGATAGTTGCCAAAAAAACCAAACAGGACACTGAGCCCAAATGCCCCTGGGCTGCGATACAGGGCGAAGGCCGCCAGACCGCACACCGAGGGCAGGATCATGGCGGCGGCACAGCGGCCAAAAGCGTCGCTCCAGCCCAGCAGACTGCCATCCGGCCGGATCACCCGGATGCGCCAGGTTTGCATGCCCAGCGTTTGTCCCGCCTTGCGCCAGAAATAGCCGTAAAACAGCCAGGTGGTAAGGACGATGGCGGGAAACAGGACATAATGACGGAATTCGCCCGATAGCGGAGTCGCCTTCTGGGATGCGGGAGCGCTTTCGGGGGTGGCAAATCCGATCAGCAGGCCACCAATGATGGCATTCAGGGCGATGATCAGCAGTGCATCATAAAAGAGGCTGGCGAGACGGACACCGATACCAGCCAGTTCGACCCGCTCACGGGGCGCATCAACGGGAATGCCAGGGCTGGGTAGGGGTTTCTTGCGGGATTTCTTGGACATCGGGGAAACCATGGTGCCGAAAAGAGGAATCGAACCTCCGACCTACTGATTACGAATCAGTTGCTCTACCGACTGAGCTATTTCGGCATGACTGGATTTGAGGCCATGATTCTAGCGGAGGATTTGTAAAAAACAAGTGTGTGCCATGAACATTTTTGCTATATTTCCCGACCTTGTTGAGTCTGGCTCTGGCGAAGCGACAGTCAGGGTAGTTCAAAAGAATGGTCGCGTATCGTTCCTGCTAGAGACTCCGGTTGACGCAGGGGGGCGATACCCCACTAACCACTCTTTTTGAGGTGCATCATGAAAGCCGATATCCATCCGCGTTACGAAGAAATCACGGCGACCTGCTCTTGCGGCAACGTCATCAACACCCGTTCCACCATTGGCAAGAACATCCACTTGGACGTGTGCGGCAAGTGCCACCCGTTCTATACCGGTCAGCAAAAGGTGGTTGACACCGGCGGCCGTATCGACAAGTTCAAGCAGCGCTTCGGCGTGCGTGGCGCTGTCAAGAAGTAAGACTTCCGGCGATCGCGTGACGGCGCTGTCTGTAGCGGCCGTCCATAAAAAAACCCT
>CAZPZK010000360.1:0-3563 GCA_964591095.1 uncultured Moraxellaceae bacterium
GAGATGTCGAAGGCGTCCGCCACCAGGCGCGGGTCGCCGCGCATCAGGGTGATGCCCGCCGCTTGCATGGCGACATCGGTGCCGGTGGACAGCCCAAGGCCGACATCCGCCGCCGTCAGCGCCGGGGCATCGTTGAGGCCGTCGCCGACCATCGCCACCACCCGGCCGTCGGCGCGCAGGGCGCGGATGATTTCGGCCTTGTCGCCCGGCAACAGTCCGGCATGCACCTCGTCGATATGCAGTTCGCGGGCGATGGCCAGGGCGCTGCCAGGGTTGTCGCCGGTCAGCATCACCGTGCGCACGCCCAGCGCCTGCAGGCGCGCCACGGCGGGGCGCGACTCCGGCTTGAGGGTGTCGCCGAAGGCCAATAGGCCGGCCACGACCGTCCCATGGGCCTCCTCGCGCAGCAGCCAGGACAGGCTGCGGCCGTCCCCTTCCAGCCGTTGCGCCTCGGCCAGCAAGGCGTTCGGGGCGGCGGCCTTTTCTTCCCGCAGGCGGGCGCTGCCCAGCAGCCAGACGGTTCCGCCCACCTCGCCGCGCACACCGCGGCCGGGCAGGGCGGCAGCGTTGGCGGCGGGCGGGATGTCGAGCCCGGCGGAGGCCGCGGCGGTCATCACCGCATGGGCCAGCGGGTGGTCACTGGACTGTTGCAGGGCGGCGGCGTGGCGCAGCACGTCGTCGCGGCTGAAGCCGTCCGCCGGGAGGAGGTCGGTGAGGGCGGGCTTGCCCTCGGTGAGGGTGCCGGTCTTGTCGAAGGCAACGGCGGTGACGGCATGGGCGATTTCCAGCGCCTCGGCGTCCTTGATCAGGATGCCGTGCCGGGCGGCGACGCCGGTGCCGACCATGATCGCGGTCGGCGTGGCCAGCCCCAATGCACAGGGACAGGCGATCACCAGCACCGCCACGGCGTTGATCAGCGCGGTTTCCCAAGGTGCCCCCGTCAGCATCCATCCGGCAAAGGTCAGCAGGGCGATGGCCAGCACCACCGGCACGAACACGGCGCTGACCCGGTCCACCAGCCGCTGGATCGGGGCCTTGGCCGCCTGCGCCGATTCCACCAGCCGGATGATGCGCGCCAGCGTGGTTTCCGCGCCGACCGCGCCGGTCAGCACCCGCAGCACGCCTTCGCCGTTGACCGAGCCGCCGGTGACCGCGTCGCCGGGCTGCTTGGAGACGGGCAGGCTTTCACCGGTAATCAGCGCCTCATCCACATGGCTGTGGCCTTCGGTGATGCGGCCGTCCACCGGCAGGCGCTCGCCGGGGCGGACGATGACGGTATCGCCCACCGCCACCTGCGCCACGGGCACTTCAATCTCGCGCTCACCCACCAGCACCCGCGCCACGGTGGGACGCAACGCGTTGAGGGCGCGGATGGCGTCGGTGGTCTGGCGCTTGGCGCGCGCCTCCAGCCACTTGCCCAGCAGCACCAGCGTGATCACCACCGCCGAGCCTTCGAAATAGAGGTGCGGCATGCCGTGTTCGCGGTGCGCCAGCAGCAGGTACAGTGACATGCCGTAGGCAGCCGAAGTGCCGATGGCCACCAGCAGGTCCATGTTGCCGGCCAGCGCCAGCGCCGCCTTCCAGCCGCTCCGGTAGAAGCGCGCGCCCAGCCAGAACTGCACCGGCGTCGCCAGCGCCAGCTGCCACCAGCCGCCCAGCATCAGGTCGATGCCGAACAGCGCCAGCAGCATCGGCGCGGTCAGCGGCAGGGTGAGCAGGGCGGCGACGGCCACCGGCCACCATTCCGGGAGGCGGCGGGTGTCCGCTTCGGGTTCGGACGCATCATCAGTCACGGGCGAGGCGTGGTAGCCGGCCTTGTCCACCACCGCCGCCAGTTGGGCGAAAGACACGCCCGACGCGACGGTCACGGACGCTTTTTCGGTGGCGAGGTTGACCGAGGCGTCCCGGACGCCGGGCACTTTCCGCAACGACTTTTCCACCCGCGCCACGCAGGAGGCGCAGGACATGCCGTCAATCTTGAGCGTCAGTTCGCAGGTGTCGTGATCGCGGTTGGCGGCGCTCATGGCCTTAACTCCACGGAAGAACTTGGGCGGGTAGTCTGAACCTTCCCACGGTAGTCAGGTCAAGCGCGAAAAGAAAGGGCCGGGCAGGGAAAACAGGGTTGACCTTCCCCCGGTATCAAGGTTCAGACTAGAGCAGGCATCCTTACCGCCATCCACGGAGAGCATCATGATCGTGTTCCAGGTGAACGACATGACCTGCGGCCATTGCGCCGGGGTCATTAGCAAGGCAGTCCGCGACACCGATCCGGCGGCGAGGGTGGAGATCGATCTGGCCACGCATCGGGTAATGATTGAGCCGGGGCAGGCGGATATGGCGGCGTTGCGGGAGGCGATAGAAGAGGCCGGGTATACACCGGAACAGGCAGCGGGATGAAGGGAGCGGGGACATCCTCCGGATGCCCCCGCGTTCGTCTTACTTCAGCTCAAACCGGTCCAGCTCCATCACCTTCGCCCACGCCGCCGCGAAGTCGCGCACGAACTTCGCTTCGGCATCGCGCTGGGCATAGACCTCCGCCAGCGCCCGCAGCTGCGAGTTCGAACCGAACACCAGGTCCACCCGCGTGCCGGTCCATTTCACCGCGCCGGTCTTGCGGTCGCGCCCCTCGAACAGTTCGGCCGTGTCCGAGGTCGGGTTCCAGGCGATGCCCATGTCCAGCAGGTTGACGAAGAAATCGTTGCTCAGCAGTCCCGGACGGGTGGTGAACACGCCGTGCGCCGAGCCATCGGCATTGGCCCCCAAGACCCGCAGGCCGCCCACCAGCACCGTCATCTCCGGCGCACTCAACGTCAGCAACTGCGCCTTGTCCACCAGCAGCGCCTCGGCGGGCGCGGTAAAAGCGGCCTTCTGGTAGTTGCGGAAACCGTCGGCCTGCGGTTCCAGCACCGCGAAGGAATCGATGTCGGTCTGTTCCGCCCAGGCATCCATCCGGCCCGGCGTGAAAGGCACCTCGACCGCCTGACCGGCTGCCCGCGCCGCCGCTTCCACCGCCGCGGTGCCGCCCAGCACGATCAGGTCGGCCAGCGACACCCGCTTGCCGCCGCCCTGCGCGGCGTTGAAGTCACGTTGAAGGCCTTCCAGCACCGCCAGCACCTTCGCCAGTTGCGCGGGTTGGTTCACCGCCCAGTCCTTTTGCGGGGCCAGCCGGATACGCGCGCCATTGGCGCCGCCGCGCTTGTCCGAACCTCGGAAGGTGGAGGCCGAAGCCCAGGCGGTCGAGACCAGTTCGGCGATGCTCAAACCGGAGGCGAGGATCTTCGCCTTCAGGTGATCGATGTCCGCGACATCGATCACCGGATGGTCCAGCGCCGGCACCGGGTCCTGCCACACCAGCGTTTCCACCGGCACTTCCGGACCGAGGTAACGGACTTTCGGGCCCATGTCGCGGTGCGTCAGCTTGAACCAGGCGCGGGCGAAGGCGTCGGCGAAGGCCTGCGGGTCCTGATGGAAGCGGCGCGAAATCTTCTCGTAAGACGGATCGAAACGCAGCGACAGGTCGGCGGTGGTCATCATCGGCGGGTGCTTCCGCGACGGGTCATGCG
>CAZPZK010000361.1:0-3541 GCA_964591095.1 uncultured Moraxellaceae bacterium
GCCGGGGAGCTTCGCGCCGAACGTGGCGACGCAGACTTTCAGCCCGGCGCGTACATTCGCCGCGCCGCAGACAATTTGCAGGGGTTCGCCGCTGCCGACGGATACGCGGGTGACACGCAGGCGGTCGGCCTGGGGATGCGGTTCGGCGGACAGCACTTCGCCCACCACGACATTGTTGAACGCGGGAGCCACCGGCTTCAGGGCATCCACTTCCAGCCCGGCCATGGTCATCTGGTGGCCCAACTGTTGGGCGTTCAGGGAGGGATTCACCCATTCCCGCAACCATTGTTCACTGATTTGCATGATATTTCCTGAACATCAATACGGTTTTACCCGAGCGGCAAGCGGCCTTCCCGGGACAAGAAACAAGTCTTAGTTGAACTGCCCGAGAAAGCGCAGGTCGTTCTCGAAGAACAGGCGCAGGTCATTGACACCGTAGCGCAGCATGGCGAAACGCTCGACGCCCATGCCGAATGCGAAGCCGGAGTATTTCTCGCTGTCGATGCCGCAGTTTTCCAGTACTTGCGGATGCACCATGCCGCAGCCCAGCACTTCCAGCCAGCCGGTGTGCTTGCAGACACGGCAGCCCTTGCCGTCGCACATCACGCATTCCATGTCGACTTCGGCCGACGGCTCCGTGAACGGGAAGTACGACGGACGGAAACGCACGGCCAGATCCTTCTCGAAGAACACCTGCAGGAAGTTCTGGATGACGTGCTTCAATTCGGCGAAGTTGACGTTCTCGTCGATCAGCAAGCCTTCGACCTGATGGAACATCGGCGAATGCGTCAGGTCGGAGTCACAGCGGTAGACGCGTCCGGGACAGACAATGCGGATCGGCGGTTTTTGCTGCTCCATGACCCGGATCTGCACCGGCGAGGTATGGGTGCGCAGCAGGCGATGGGCATCAAAATAGAAGGTATCGTGCATGGCCCGCGCCGGATGGTGCGAGGGAATGTTCAGCGCCTCGAAGTTGTGGAAATCGTCTTCCACTTCCGGCCCGGAAGCCACTTCAAAGCCGTTGAGGGTGAAGAACTCGGTGATGCGGTTCATGACGCGGGTCACCGGATGCAGTCCGGCGGGCGGCTGTCCCCGGCCCGGCAGGGTCACGTCAATGCGCTCGGCGGCCAGTTGGGCGTTCAGCGCGGCTTCCGCCAGCGCGGCCTTGCGGGTGTCCAGCGCCGTGTTGATGGCGGAACGGACCTCGTTCAAACGCGCGCCCTGCTCCTTGCGCGCTTCCGGATCCAGCTGGCCCATGCCCTTGGACAGCTCGGTCATCAGGCTTTTCTTGCCCAGATACTGGACGCGCGCCTGTTCCAGTGCGGCCGCATCGGTGGCGGCCTCGATCGTGGCCAGGGCTTCACTGACCAACGCCTGCAAGTCACTCATGTTGCTTTCCCGAATACACCGGATATTTCCGGATATTTCATTTAATTCAATAACCTGCATGACAAACTTAATGTTACATCATGCGAGGGGTTAACATCTGACTATCGTCATTCCCCTGTAACCGGAGTACACCTGACCGCTTGCAGGGGAATAACGACACATCGAACCAATAAAAAAGGGGGAACGGCCAAAGCCCTTCCCCCCTTTAGACCCGCAGTGCTATCAGGCGGCGAGAGCGGCTTTGGCTTTTTCAGCCAGAGCAGCAAAAGCACCTGCATCATGCACGGCGATGTCGGCCAGAACGCGACGGTCGATTTCGATCGCTGCCTTCTTCAAGCCGTTGATCAGACGGCTGTACGACAGGCCGTTCATGCGGGAAGCCGCGTTGATACGGGCAATCCACAGGGCGCGGAACTGACGCTTCTTCTGGCGACGGTCACGGTAGGCGTACTGGCCGGCCTTGATGACCGCCTGGAATGCCACGCGATAGACACGCGACCGGGCACCGTAGTAGCCCTTGGCGCGATCCAGAATCTTTTTGTGACGACGATGGGCAATTACACCACGTTTTACACGAGCCATTTATCTATCTCCCAATCAGCTGTTCGGCAGCATGCGCTGGACGGACGGAACATCACATGCGGCGACTTGGGTGCAGCCACGCAGTTGACGGATACGCTTGGGAGACTTCTTGGTCAGGATGTGACGCTTGAATGCCTGCTTGCGCTTGAAGCCGTTAGCCGTTTTCTTGAAACGCTTGGCGGCTCCGCGCAAGGTCTTGATCTTCTGTGCCATGTTAACCTCGATATAAAGTGAACCCTTGCGGCCCGGTAGCACACCTGGACCTGGGGGTAAGACGCAACAACCGATCCGTCGGTTCTTACTTCTTTTTCTTGGGCCCGATGAGCATGGACATCATCTTGCCTTCCATCTTCGGGTGCTGTTCCACAACCCCGATTTCGCTCAGGTCGGCCTCGATACGTTGCAATTGCTTCATACCGAGTTCCTGGTGAGCGACTTCACGTCCGCGGAAGCGGAGAGTGATCTTGGCCTTGTCGCCTTCTTCAAGGAAGCGGATCAGGGCTTTCAACTTCACCTGATAGTCGGCTTCCTCGGTGCCGGGACGCAGCTTGATTTCCTTGATCTGGACCTGGTGCTGCTTCTTTTTGGCTTCTTTCTGCTTTTGCTTCAGCTCAAAAACATGCTTGCCGTAATCCATGATACGGCAGACCGGAGGTTCCGCGTTGGGAACGATCTCCACCAGGTCCAGAGTGACCGCTTCGGCGGCAGCCAGGGCTTCACGAATCGACATGATGCCTTTCTGCTCACCGTTCTGGTCTACCAGACGGACTTCACGTGCACGAATATCCCCGTTAATCGCAGTGCGCTGCTTGGCGTCTTTGGACTGCGGTTTTTCTGGCTTGTTAATGCTTAATTCTCCACTGATGAACGACCGCGACGGGCAATATCCCCGCGCAACAAATCGGCAAAGGCATCCAGGCTCATGCTGCCCAGATCCTTGCCGTCGCGGGTGCGAACGGCCACGGTGTTCTGTTCTACCTCGCGATCCCCGACCACCAACAGGTAGGGAATACGCTCCAAGGTGCGTTCGCGAATCTTAAAGCCTATTTTCTCGTTTCTCAAGTCACCTTCGACACGGAAGCCCATATCTCGCAACTTGTCGATGTATTGAGCGGTCGCCGGGGCCTGATGATCGGTGATATTCATCACCACGGCCTGCACCGGCGCCAGCCACGGCGGCAGCAAACCGGCATAGTGCTCGATCAGGATGCCGATAAAACGCTCGAAGGAACCGAGGATGGCGCGGTGCAGCATCACCGGCGCGTGGCGGCTGTTGTCCTCGGCGACATAGCTGGCGTCCAGGCGCACCGGCATGTTGAAGTCGCACTGGATGGTGCCGCACTGCCAGACGCGGCCCAGGCAGTCCTTCAGCGAGAATTCGATCTTCGGGCCATAGAAGGCGCCCTCGCCCGGCTGCAGCTCCCAGGCCAGGCCGGCGGCGTTCAGGGCATCTTCCAGCGCCTTTTCCGCCATGTCCCACAGGGCATCGTCACCCACGCGCTTGGCGGGACGGGTCGACAGCTTCATCTGCACGTCGTCGAAGCCGAAGTCCTTGTAGACCTTCAGCGTC
>CAZPZK010000362.1:0-1663 GCA_964591095.1 uncultured Moraxellaceae bacterium
GGGTTGTACTTGCTCAAGCTTCGACGCTTGATGCTGCATTGCGTGAGTCGCATACCGGTAATGTGGATGCAGCCAAGAAGGTCGGTGCGCTGATTGCTGAGCGTGCCAAGGCAGCAGGAATCAGTCGTGTTGCATTCGACCGTTCCGGATTCAAATATCATGGCCGTATTCAGGCCTTGGCTGATGCCGCCCGAGAAGGCGGCCTGGAATTCTAAGGTGCATCATGGCTAAAGTTGAACAGAACGAAGGCTTCGTTGAAAAGTTGGTGGCAGTAAATCGTGTTGCCAAAGTTGTAAAGGGTGGTCGTATCTTTTCCTTTACTGCACTGACAGTGGTCGGTGATGGTCAGGGTAAGGTTGGCTTTGGTCGTGGCAAGGCGCGTGAAGTGCCTGCCGCGATTCAGAAAGCACTTGAGGCTGCCCGCCGTAATATGATTTCGGTTGATCTGAATGGAACAACCCTTCAGCATGCCGTGAATGCCCAGCATGGTGCCTCCCGCATCTACATGCAACCAGCTTCTGAAGGTACGGGTGTCATTGCCGGCGGCGCTATGCGTGCTGTTCTCGAAGTTGCCGGCGTTCATAACGTGCTGGCCAAGTGCTATGGCTCTACCAACGCCAATAATGTTGTTTATGCAACATTCAAAGGCTTGGCATCCATGACATCGCCAGAGCAAGTCGCCGCAAAACGCGGTAAGACTGTTGAAGAGATTTTGGGGTAATATCATGTCCCAGGCAAAGATTAAAGTGACACAGATTAAGTCGAGTGCTCACAAGCTGAAGAATCATAAGCTGTGCCTTCAGGGGTTGGGTTTGCGCCGTATCGGTCACACCGTTGAGGTGCTTGATACGCCTGACAACCGTGGAATGATCAACAAGGTTTACTACCTTGTCAAAGTTGAGGCTTAAGTCATGCAACTGAATGAATTGAGTCCTGCGGAAGGCTCGAAAAAGGTCGCGCGTCGTCATGGACGTGGTATCGGCTCTGGCTTGGGCAAAACAGGCGGCTCTGGTGTAAAAGGGCAGACTTCACGTGGCAAAGGTAAAGTCCGTCCCGGTTTCGAAGGCGGTCAGATGCCGATTTATCGTCGTCTTCCCAAATTCGGATTTACATCTCAACGGGCCCTTGATACTGCTGAAGTTCGCCTGTCAGAGTTGTCTTTTGTGGATGGTGAGGAAATCTCGCTGGAGTCCTTGAAGTCAGCAAACATTGTCCGTAAGGATAAAGTGCGGGCTCGCATCATTTTATCTGGGACGATTGCACGTGCCGTGACGGTCAAGGGTGTTGCTGTGACCAAGGGCGCTCGTGCGGCTATTGAAGCAGCCGGCGGCAAGGTAGAGGGCTAAGCAGCATGGCAAATGCGCGCAGCGAGGCGGCAAAGGCGGCTATGCAGTCGCCCGCCATGCGACAAGGTATGAATGAGTTGTGGCGCCGGATCACTTTTTTGTTTTTGGCCCTGCTCGTTTTCCGCCTTGGTGCGCATGTGCCGGTTCCGGGAATAAATCCTGAAAAGCTGGCTCAGTTATTTGAGCAAAATAAGGATACCATCCTCAGTTTGTTCAACATGTTCTCTGGTGGTGCGTTGGAGAGGATGTCGATTCTTGCTTTAGGGATTATGCCCTATATTTCCGCATCAATCATCATGCAGTTGCTCACCGTCGTT
>CAZPZK010000362.1:1673-3527 GCA_964591095.1 uncultured Moraxellaceae bacterium
TTAATGACGACGGTAAGTCCCCAACTTGAAGCAATCAAGAAGGAAGGCGAGTCAGGCAGGCGAAAGATCAATCAATACACTCGGTATGGTACTGTCCTTCTGGGTTTGGTGCAGGCTGTTGGCATGTGTGCAGGCTTGCAGAGTCAGGGTATTACTCTGAGCGTGGGTCTTTCCTTTTACATCCCCGCAGTCGTAAGTCTGGTCGCCGGAACGGTTTTCCTCATGTGGCTAGGAGAACAAATCACCGAACGTGGTGTGGGGAATGGCATTTCCATGTTGATTTTTGCGGGTATTGTCGCCGGTATCCCTTCAGCAATCGGTATGTCTCTGGAAGCTGCGCGTCAAGGTGAGATGAGCATCATTGGTTTGTTGGTTTTGTTCCTGCTTGCCATGGCGGTTGTAGGTGCTGTTGTATTCATGGAGCGTGGACAGCGACGGATTACAGTCAATTATGCCCAGAAGCAGCAAGGTCGCAGGCTTTATGCCGCACAACAAAGCCATTTGCCTTTGAAAATCAATATGGCAGGCGTCATTCCTGCAATTTTTGCCAGCTCCTTGTTGTTGTTTCCTGCAAGTCTCGGACAATGGTTCGCCCAATCGCCTAATCCGAATACAGCGCAACGTTTCTTACAGGATGTGGTATTGACGCTTTCACCGGGTCAACCTTTGTATCTCCTGCTTTTTGCGCTTTTGATTATTTTCTTCTGCTACTTCTATACGGCATTGATGTTTAATCCCAAGGAAGTAGCTGACAATTTGAAGCGGTCTGGAGCCTACATTCCTGGTATTCGTCCGGGGGATCAGACTGCAAAGTATATTGACAGTGTGCTGACCCGTCTGACACTGGTAGGTGCAATCTATATTACGATTGTCTGCCTGTTGCCCATGTTGTTGCAGGTCGCATTTAATGTTCCGTTCTATCTGGGCGGTACGTCACTGTTGATTGTGGTGGTAGTAGTCATGGACTTTATGGCCCAGGTTCAATCCCACCTTATGTCACACCAGTACGAGTCCTTGATGAAAAAAGCCAATCTGAAGGGGGTTGGTACTGGTTCTGGCCTTATTCGTTGATCTGTATAAACAGGTGAATTCCATGAAAGTTCGTGCCTCTGTCAAGAAGATTTGCGGAAGCTGTAAGGTTGTACGTCGTAATGGCACCATTCGTGTCATCTGCAGCGCAGAACCTCGTCATAAACAGCGTCAGGGCTAATTTGCCTGTTGCTTTTTTAAGGTTCGGGCGATAAAATCGCCCACTTTTCGCGGCATGCCATTGGCATGCCGTATTGTGTGGAGAAAGGTGAATGGCCCGTATAGCCGGCGTTAACATTCCGGATAACAAGCACGCGGTGATCTCGCTGACCTACATCTTTGGTATCGGTCGTACAACATCAGCCAAGATTCTGGCCGCTGTTGGCGTCGCTCCGGTTACCAAGATCAAGGATCTGTCAGACAGCCAACTGGATGCTATCCGTGCGGAAGTGGCAAAGATCCCTACTGAAGGTGATCTGCGTCGTGAAGTTTCAATGAACATCAAGCGGTTGATGGATCTCGGTTGCTACCGTGGTATGCGTCACCGCCGTGGATTGCCTGTTCGTGGACAGCGTACGAAGACTAATGCTCGTACGCGCAAGGGTCCTCGTAAGGCAATCAAGAAGTAAATCTACCTCGGAAGCTAAAAGATGGCAAAAGACAATCAGCGCGGTCGGAAAAAGGTCACTCGTACCGTTTCCGAAGGCATTGCGCACATTCACGCTTCTTTTAATAACACCATTGTGACGATTACCGATCGGCAAGGTAACGCACTGGCCTGGGCCACTAGCGGTGGTCAGGGCTTCCGTGGTTCGCGTAAATCTA
>CAZPZK010000363.1:0-3524 GCA_964591095.1 uncultured Moraxellaceae bacterium
AATGCAGGCGGGTGCCGCCGTCATGGGACTCGAAGCGCATGACACCCAAGTGGTCCGTGATGGGCGAAACCGCGCTGGTGATCGTGTATTCGATACGCTCGTCCGGCAGGTAGACCGTGACGGTTTCCTCGATCGGCGGCAAGGGAAAGGCGCTGAGCTTGCGCACCGAACCAACACCGTTGAGATACTCCTGGCCTTCGCGGATGCGCGACACCTTGAACGGGTAAAAGATTTGCCCGAGGTTGTTGTGGTCTCCCAGCCAGTTGAACAACTTGGAGACCGGTTGCGGGAAGTCCTGGACAATGGAAATATGCTGAATCTTCATGGCGCCTCCTCAGGCCTTTTTTTCGATGGTGAGTATCATTTCGTGCACGGCGGTGACCCGCACATGCGTCCCGGCCGGCAAATCATGCGCGGCCGTGACCTGCCACCAACTGTCATCAATATTGACCCGGCCGCGACCATTGACCACCGGCTCCACCAGGACCGACTCGCGGCCCACCAGATGGCGGGTACGGTTATTGAGGGCGCTGGCGGCATCATGGGCGGTCGTCTTGATCTTGCGGCGCAAGTGGCGCCAGGCGAAAAGCGACAAAAAACCGGCCGTGGCGAAGCAGATCCACTGGGTGTAAGGATCACTCACCAACCAGGCCACTGCCGCAGTCGCGAAGGCCGCCGGCGCCAGACACAGAAAGAACAGGGTGCCGGTCAGCATTTCGGTGATCAGCAGGGCGAAGCCCAGTGCAAGCCATCCGACAAAGGGCTGTTCCCACATGGCCTTACTCCTTGAAGAGCGCAGACGGCTGGCGGGGCGGATTGGGCGGGGTTGCCTTGTGCTGCAAATCCTTCAGCAGATCGTTGATGCCGCCGAGAGCGCCAATGACGCCGGAGGCTTCCAGCGGCATCATCACCAGCTTGTTGTTGGGACTGGCGGCCAGCAAGCCCAGGGCATCAATGTATTTTTGCGCCACGAAATAGTTGATGGCGTTAAGGTCGCCACGGGCAATGGCCTCCGATACAACCTGCGTGGCTTGCGCCTCGGCCTGCGCCTGGCGTTCACGGGCCTCGGACTCCAGGAAGGCGGCCTGCTTGCCGCCTTCCGCCTTGAGGATCTGCGCCTGTTTTTCGCCTTCCGCCGTCAGGATTTCCGCTTGGCGGCGGCCTTCGGCTTCCAGAATCTGGGCGCGCTTGGTGCGCTCGGCCTTCATTTGCGAGGCCATGGCCTCGATCAGGTCATGCGGCGGCGTGATGTCCTTGATTTCAACCCGGGTGATCTTGATGCCCCAGGGGTTGGTCGCCTGATCAATGGTGGACAGCAATTGCGCGTTGATCTGATCCCGCTGCGAGAGCATGCTGTCCAGTTCCATGGAGCCGATGACGGTGCGGATATTGGTCATGGTCAGGTTGCGGATGGCGTATTCCAGGTTGCTGACTTCGTAGGCGGCCTTGGCGGCGTTGATGACCTGGTAGAAACACACGGCATCAATGGTCACCATCGCGTTGTCGCGGGAAATGACCTGTTGCGGCGGCACATCCAGCACCTGTTCCATCATGTTCAGCTTGTGTCCGATCCTTTCAAAAAACGGCAGGATGAAATGCAGTCCGGGCGGCAGCGTCTTGGTGTAGCGGCCGAAATACTCCACGGTGCATTCATAGCCCTGGGGCACCTGCTGCACCGCCTTGTACACCAGCACCAGCATGAAACCGACAATGACCAGAACGGCAAAGCCACCCATGATGTTTCTCCCTTCGGGGTTGAATGAGCGTGTTGCTGTCCTGAATAATCGGGATGCGCGGCGAGGTCAAGGATTATTTGAACGGGAAGGCGTGAGCGGGCCACGGCGCCCGCCCACCCCGGAGGGAATTACTCGGTAATCGCAAAGGGAGAAGGATCGGAGGCCTCGGTGTAGTAGGGCAACTGCACCATCCGCTGCAAGCCCACCATGGAAACATAGGGCGCGCTGCGCTGCACGAAGTTGATGGTCCAGGCCGGAATGGTTCCACCCGGATCAATATAGCCTTCCACGTCGAGACGGGTCTTGTCCTTGCCCACGGGCGTGAACCTGATGGTCATGTCCTGGGCCATGACCCGGGTCTTGCCCTGCTGGGGCGGCATGAAATCCGGCGCGGCGCGCAGGCGGTGGATCATGTAGCCCCTCTTGGCGGTATAAGGCTCGATATTGACATGCACCACCGAGTCCCGGTCGGGTACGGTCAGCGGCGCGTTGAAGACCTGATAATAATAATATTCGGTGCTGGATACTTTTTTCAGCAGGCGCGATTCCTTGGTTTCCCAGAACCAGCGCTTGATATTTTCCACGTCATAATGGACACGGGCGACGGCGTCCAGCGAGCCGTCAATGACCGCCTCCAGCTTGAAGGAGCGGATGCGCTTGCCGTCCTCCTGCTTGGCCCAGGTCTTGATGCTGCGGATATTGTCACTGCGCACCAGATACCAGTCCTTGTAGGATTTCTCGACCCGCATGTCCTTGAGGTCATCATCGGCCGCCAGCGCAACCGTGCCGTTCAGGGCCAGTATCGCCAGCATCAGGGAAGGTATCTTGCTTCTTATCATTGTGAACTCCGCCAGTCTCTGCGGACCGTGCTGCCGACCGGTCCGTTTTTTATGATCATTATCGGACACCACCGCAAAGTCGCGGGGTATCCTTAAACTATCACAACAGAAAGGTCGCTGTCGAAAGATTGACTACCGATGGATCCACAAGCGGACCACCTGCTTGTCCCGGCTTGCCGAACAACGGCAGGCCGGGACAAGAGGAGTTATTGGGAAAAGGTGAAGGGGGCGGGCGTGGTGGGCGAATTGTATTGCGGTTGGTCCACCATGCGTGACAAGCCCAGCATGGAAACATAAGGCGCGCGGCGCTGGACGAAATTAATGGCCCAAACCGGAGCCAGACCGCCCGGATCGACATAACCCTCGAATTCCAGTTGTGTCTGGTTGGCGCCCTGCGGCGTGAACTTGACCACCATTTCCTGGGAAATCATGCGCACCAGTCCCGGTACCGGCGGAATGTAGTCCGGCACGGAGTTGACCTTGAGCATCATGTAGCCGCGCTTGGGGCTGTATGGCTCAATCACGGCATGAAGCACAGCGTCGCGATCCGGGAGGGTGGCGGGCGCGTTATAACGGACATAATAATAATATTCCGTATTGGAAACCTTTTTCAGCAGTTTGCCGTCCTTGGTTTCGTAAAACCACTTTTTGTAATTCTCAATATCAAAATGGATGCGCGCCAAGGTTTCCAGGGAGGCATCAAAAGTCGCAACCCCGCGGAAGGAGCGGATCCGCTTGCCGTCTTCCTGCTTGCCGAAGGTACGGATATCGCGAATGGAGTCGTAGCGTATTTGCTCCCATTCGCCTTTTTCGGAGCGGGCGCTTCGCAGTTCGCGCAGATCATCGTCCGCGGCCAGAACCGGCTGCGCCGCCGCTGCCAGCAAGCCGGCCACGAGGATTATTCTTTTCATTATGGTTACCTCTGTTCAGGGATAAAAGGTTACTCATG
>CAZPZK010000364.1:0-3523 GCA_964591095.1 uncultured Moraxellaceae bacterium
CGAAATTCAGCAGGTGGGCGTAGGTGGCGGCGTCAGCGGCGGGGTCGTTGATCCGCACGAACTCCAGTTCCGGCCAGTCCCAGGCGGCGCGCAGCGCCAGGCGTCCGATGCGACCGAAACCGTTGATGCCGACTTTGATGCTCATGGGGGAAGTCTCCTTTCAGGGTGGGGGGAGGAGTCAGCAGCAGGCGGCTGCCGGTTCGCCCGGGGTCAGTTCACAGGCTTCGCCCTGACAGCAGTTGGCGGTGAGGAAGCCGATCAGTTCGTTCATGGCCGGGTAACAGGCGCTGTAGATGATGCTGCGGCCTTCCTGCCGCGACCGCACCAGCCCGGCGTGCTGCAATTCCTTGAGGTGGAAGGACAGGGTCGAACCCGGCAGTCCGTCCAGTCCGTCACTGATCCGACTGACGGGCAGGCCTGCCGGCCCCTGCTGCACCAGCAACCGGAAAATGGCAAGACGGGTTTCCTGGGCCAGGGCGGCCAGGCGGGTGACGGCGTCGGGTGAGTTCAGGGACATGGGGCGGCCTTGTATTCGATATTTCCAGAATTATGGAAGTATAGCATGACAAACTGTTGACAGACGGCCCGTGGGTCTAGAACCTCCAGACGAGCCCACCCAGCGTCTGCCGGCCGGACATATCGAGACGACCGCTGTCGCCCAGATACTCGGACTTCAGGCGGCCTGACACCGTTCGGGTTTCCATCTGGAACACCAGCGAGCGGACAGTCAGCGAGACCCCGGCCAGTACGCCGTGCTGCCGTCCTTCCAGCGCCCCGCTGGCGGCGGCGGTGAATTCCGGAAAATAGATGCGGATCTCGCCGTCGCGGACCGCGCCCAGCAACAGGCCGCCATAGCCATGCAGGCTCAGCGCCGGGAGCCGCGCCGGCGTCAGCAGTCGCACCCGCGCCATCGGCGTCAGGTTGACACCGGTGAAGTTGGCTTTGGCCAGATCACCATCCGCCTTGGCGTGCATCAGTTCAAACCCGACGCCGCCTTGAATCCGGCCATCGCCGAGCCACAGGCCGGCGCGCAAGCCTTGCGCCTTGCCGTCGTTGTAACGGACTTCGTGCGTGGCGGTGATCGGTACGCAGAATAAAAAGCACTGGGTGGTGGCGGTGGCCGCATTGGTGTCCGGAGCGAAGGAACCGGTGTAGAGCCCCGCATACCCTTCAATGTGGCGGGGCTTCCAGATCCCGGATGATGCCGGCGGGGGAGTCTGATCCGGTTCGTCGGCATGGACGGTCAGTGATGCCAGCAAGGACAGTACCGGCAATACCAAGGCCTGGCGCATGGATTTCTTCCAAGGATGATTGATTGGAATCTTGTTAATTTATCGGATGAGCGCCCGGATTTCGACCGATAAATTTCTCGTCAAATGAAGACGCGTCTAAACTTGACAATGTCAAAATTAGATCGCATGATGCCCAAACAATAAGCAAGATCGTCGAGGGAAGCCGTCATGTCCACCGTAGAAGCCTTTGCCGAGCGCGGCACCGCCTGGCTGATCCGCAACCTGCAGAAACGGGTTCCCTACAACCCGGAAAACCCTTATCTGGCAGGCGCGCTGGCGCCGGTCAATGTCGAAAGCACCGTCACCGACCTCAAGGTGACGGGCAAGATTCCCAAGGAGCTGAACGGCCTGCTGGCGCGCATCGGTCCCAACCCGCTGAACGTGGCCAATCCCGGCGCCTACCACTGGTTCCTGGGCGACGGCATGGTGCACGGCCTGCGCCTGCGCGACGGCAAGGCGCAGTGGTACCGCAACCGCTGGGTGGGCGTGGACGGCGTCAACAAGGCGCTGGGGCGGCCGAAAGCGCCGGGTCCGCGTCGCGGCGCCATTGAGGTGGTCAATACCAACATCATCGGCCATGCCGGACGGTTGTGGGCGCTGGTGGAAGCAGGGGCCTTGCCGGTGGAGATGGATGGCGAACTGAACACGGTGAAGCACGGACTGTTCGACAGCGCCGTCCGCACCGCCTTTTCCGCCCACCCGCATCGGGACCCGCAAACCGGCTGCCTGCACGCGGTCTGCTATGACCCGCTGTACCAGAACCGGGTGCAGCATATTGTTATTGATGCCGCCGGGCAGGTGGCGCGGCAGGTGAACGTCCCGGTCAGCCACGGCCCGATGATCCACGACTGCGCCATCACCCAAAGCCAGGTGGTTATCCTGGACCTGCCGGTGACGTTCTCGGTGAAGTCGATGCTGCAAGGCTCCGGCCTGCCCTATGCGTGGAACCCGAAGCACCAGGCGCGCGTCGGGCTGTTGCCGAAGCAGGGCGGGGCAGAGGAGGTGCGCTGGTTCAGCGTCGATCCCTGTTATGTCTTTCACCCCTGCAACGCTTACGACCTGCCGGACGGCAGCGCCATCCTCGACGTGGTGGTGCACGAGCGCATGTTCGACCGTTCGCTGCACGGCCCGGAAAGCCAGAAGGTGACCTTCGAGCGCTGGAAACTGGACAACGCCACGCGGCGGGTGCAGCGCACGGTGCTGTCGGAAACGGGTCAGGAATTTCCGCGCTTTGACGAACGGCTGACCGGCCAGCCTTACCGCTACGCCTATTCGGCGGGCATCGACATCGACAACCAGCGGCCGCAACCGCTGATCCGACATGACCTGCATACCGGCAAGGTCGATTTCCACCATTACGGGCCCAGCCATGCCACCGGGGAGGTGGTGTTCGTGCCTCGTTCCGCCGACAGCGCCGAGGATGACGGCTGGCTGTTGTCCTATGTCTACGATCTGGCTCGGGCGCGCAGCCAGGTGGTGATTGTCAATGCGGGGGATGTGGGCGGGGAGCCGCAGGCGGTGATCGAGCTGGGGGTGCGGGTGCCGATGGGGTTCCATGGCAACTGGATTGCCGACGGGGGCTGACAAAAGGCGCACTTGCCTTCCGGCGGCGGGACTTCTAGAATCGCCCCACCACGCGGGCGTAGTTTAATGGTAGAACTAGAGCTTCCCAAGCTCTTGGCGTGGGTTCGATTCCCATCGCCCGCTCCAGATTGTGAAAAAGCCCCCGTTCCGGATGGAACGGGGGCTTTTTTATGCCTTTCCACCCGCCTCAATCAAACCGCGAAAAATCCGGCAGGCGCTTTTCCCGCATCGCCGTCATTGCCTCGCGGGCCTCCGGGCTGCCCAGCCGTGCGATGAACTCCCGTCCTTCGTTTTCCATCACGGCGGCCAGCGCCGTCAGGCTGCCTTGCTTCAGCAGGGCCTTGGTCAGCCGCAGCGAGGCCGCCGGTTGCGCGGCCAGCGCCTGCGCCCGCCGCAGGCTGGCGGCTTCCAGTTCCTCCACCGGCAGCACCCCGGTCACCAGGCCGATGCGCTCCGCCGTGGCGGCGTCAAAGACTTCGCCCAGCAGCAGCAATTCCGCCGCCTTCTGGTAGCCGGCCAGCAAGGGCAGCAGCAGGGTGGAGCCGCCTTCCGGACAGAGGCCGAGGTTGGCGAAGGGCAGGCGGAAGCGGGCGGTGGCATCGGCGTAGACCAGATCGCAATGCAGCAGCATCGTGGTGCCGATGCCG
>CAZPZK010000365.1:0-3511 GCA_964591095.1 uncultured Moraxellaceae bacterium
CCTGTACGTGACCGCCGATGCGAGTGACGGCAGGAGCAGGAGGGCGGCGAGTGCGGCCGCCACGAGGGCAACGGTCTTCTTCATTTGCTCGGCTTTCATTTGGTGACTTTGGTCTTGACCCTGGCCGTCGCGAGCTTCTTGCCGCCGGAGGTGACCGTGACGGTAACGGTCACCTTCTTGCCTGGCTTCGCCGACTTCTTCACCGGGACCTTGAGCTTGATCGTCTTCGTCTTGCCCTGGCCGAGTGAGCTGATCTTCACCTTCTTCGGTGCTTTGGCCGGCCCGGACACCTTGGCGGCCACGACGATGCCTGCGATCGCACCGGCGCTCAGGCCCTTGACCTTGGTGGTCACGACCAGCTTCTTGCCCTTCTTGACTCTCTTGGGTGCTTTCAGGCTCAGGCTCGCCTTCGGCGGTACCGACACGGCAGTCGCGGTTCCGGTGAGGGTGGACGTCAGGGAACCGGCGTTGGAGCCAACGGTGAGAGTCGAGCTGCGTGAACCCGCATCGCCGGTCGGCTTGAATGCGACCGTGAACGAGCAACTCTGCGTCGGCGCGAGTGTCGAACCCGTGCATCCGGACGGATCTTCAACGACGAACCCCGGGTCGCCCGTGATCGCTCCGGAGCTCATCTCGAGCGGGGTGTCGCCGGTCGACTGGATGGTGAATGTCTGGGTCGCAGAGGTGTCTCCGAGTGTCACGGATCCGAAGTCGTGGTTTGCCGGGGTGAGTGAGCCGACGGGGTTGATTCCGTTGCCCGAAAGCTGGGCGTAGAAATTGCCCGCATCCGTCGCGAACTTCAACTCGCCGTGGAGCTCGCCCACGAGCGAAGGTGTGAAGTTGACGACCACCTGGCAGGTGTCACCCGCCGGGATGGTGGTGCTGTTGCACCCGTTCGAGACTCTCGAAAAGTTGCCGGCTTCGGGACCGTTCAAACCCACCTCGTCTACGGCTACCGGAGCCGTCCCGGTGGCCTTGAAGGTGATCGTCTTCGATGCCGTGGTCTGGCCGAGCCTCATTTCACCGAAGTCGACGGTCGTGGGCGTGAGACTTCCGTCTCCGACCAGGGCGGTCCCCGAAATCGCGATCGAGGTGGGTGACGCGGCAGCGTTCGAATTCACAGTCAGAGTGGCCGAGCGCAGGGCGTGATCGGCGGGCTCCGGGTGGAAGATCACGAGGAAGGAGCAGGTTGCTGTTGGAGTGACCGTGGAGCAGTTGTTGAATCCAAAACTGAAATCGCCGGGATCCGCTCCGGTGATGCTGATGGATCCGACGCTGAGGTTCGTGGATCCGTTCGAGGTGACCGTGAACGAATGCCCCTGCGCGATGCCTCCGACGATCGCGTCACCGAAGACGTATGGCGACGGCGAGACCGAGATGCCGGGATCCGTGGCAAGACCCTGAAGGGTGGTGGCCTGTGCGCCGGAGGAGTCGTTGGGCACTTCGATGTCCATGGACTTGTTGCCTGTACCCGAGCTTGGTGTGAACACGGCATTGAACTCGCAGGTCGCGTTCACGGCGAGGGTCGCATTGCTGCAGGTGTCGTTGCCGACGAGGTTGAAGCTGCCGGTGTCGCCACCACTGCTTTCGGCCAATAGGCCGATGTGGAGCGGGGCGGTGCCCGAGGAAGTCACCGTGACCGTCTGGGGAGCACTGGTGAGGCCCAGGGCGAGCTCGCCGAAATCGGTGCTGGAGGGGGCGAAGTTGATCGCCGGCGAGGTGCCGGTGCCGCTCAGACCGACCGTGAGGTTGGGGCCGTCGGCATTGGAGATATGGAGCGTGGCCGACTTGGGGCCGTCGCTGGTCGGCGAGAAGGTGACCTGCTTGGTGCAGCCGGCCACGACCGTCGAGTTGCAGTTGTTGGTGTTGTTGATCGAGAACTCGCCGGCGTCGGTTCCGTCGATCGTGAAGCCGGAAAGGTGGGCGGTAGGTGCACCGGTGTTGTTGATCGTGAGCGTCGTGGCCGAGGAGTTGGTGCCGGTCAGGACGCCGCCGAACTCCATCGACGCTGGGTCGGTTGCGACATCGGCGAAGCTCATCAGGACCGGTGTTCCACAACCGGAGCAGGCACCTCCGCCCGGTGAGGCACCGACCAGGTCCGGAGCCCCGTCGCCGTTGAAATCACCCTGGGCCTGACCCCACATGAAGATGTCCTGGTTGTAGGCAAAAGGCGAATTTGCCGCTGCCGTGAAGGAACCGGCGCCATCGCTCAGCCGGATCGAGGACTGGTAGACGGTTGGTCCGTTCGGCCTGAGAACGGACAGGTAGGCGAGGTCACCGGCGGTACCGTCCTGGTCGAAATCGGCAGTTACAAGGTTGCTGAAGGTATTGGGACCGGAGTCGTCCTCGGTCTGGCTGAACACGGATCCGCCCGGGTTCGCGTTGGTCACCAGATTGCCATCCGTCGTCCCCAGGAAGGTCTGGACGGAACTCACATGGCCCTGCTGACCTTGCTCGGCAGTGACGCCGACGTCGTCCCGGCCGTCACCGTTGAAATCAGCAGAAACCATCGACCCGACCCAGTTGAGGCCACCGGCAGTCGAAGCGGGATTCTCCGACGAAGTGGTGTAGGTGAGGCCGCCACCACCGTCGCCGAGCAGGACGAAGATGTGGTCGTTGTTGTCGCCCAGGGCGACGTCGGTATCGCCGTCATCGTTGAAATCGCCCATGGTTGCCGATGTGAAGTCCCCGGCTCCGGGAATTGCTCCGGTGGAGTAACTGAAGGTTCCGGGGCCTTGAGCGATTCCAACCACGTAGGTCCCGGTGGACGCGCCGAACACGATGTCGTCGACGGAGTTTCCATTGAGGTCTCCTACGGCGATCGATTCGCGGGTGTTCGGGGTGGTCGGGGCGTTTGCGCTCGTGCGAACGAAGACGCCGGTGCCGTTTCCGACGAAGGAAAGTACCTGGCTATTCGACTGGAAGGGCACGGCGAAGAGGTCGAGGTCGCTGTCGCCTCCCGTGAACTGTCCCGCCACGACCGTGAAACAGCCGGTTCCGGTGTGGTTGCAGTCGAGGTTGGTCCCTGGGCCGAAAGAGCCGCCACCGGTGGCAAGTGCCACGTTGAGTCCGTTGTTCGAACTTGGGCCCGAAGCAACCGCGAGATCGTCAAGGCCGTCGTTGTTGAAGTCTCCGGTGGCCACATCGCTCGGCTGGCCGACCTGTGACTGTGAAGCCCCGGTGCCAGGCTGGAAGTTGAGGGCCGAAGCCATCGAAGGCAACAGCAGCAGCCCAAACACAATCGCCAGAATCCCTGCCGGCACGCGCACCCTGATCATCAAGCTCTCCCGCTCTCTTGTTGGCACTGCAGAATGTAATACGACTGTACCGAACGACTGTCGGTATGTGGAAAAGGTTCGGTCCCTCCTGCGAACTCGGCCCCTGCCTTGCCATCGAGACTACTCGAATTCCCGGCGAATCCCAACCTGCGAGCCATGGTTTGTGATTAGTCCGTAAAGGGAAGGCGGTCCTATGGATATGCAACCAGCCCAACCTGTTAGCTTCGCGCCCG
>CAZPZK010000366.1:0-3503 GCA_964591095.1 uncultured Moraxellaceae bacterium
TCGGCGAGCCGGACGTGTTCCGGTTTGAGCCGGAGGATTTCGCCGGTGCGCAGGGTCAGCGGCGGTTCCCCAATCCAGCGGATGCAATAGCCGCCGGGGCTGATATTGACAATTTCAGCCCGCTGCGGAGGGTACAGGTTTTCCGAATTCCGGCTTTCGCGGTTTTCCTTGTTGTACAGGAAGGTGAACTGGGCCTGAGTCTTCTGGGCAACCTTGAACTCGTCGTCGACGGTGCCGAAACTGATGCGCCAGGGGTCGACATCCTTGACATCCTTATGTGTCGGGGAATTGTTATGGTCCTGAAGGAAAAAATTGGACTCCTCCTCGGACATCATCTGGTGAACGTTGATGACGGTTTCGAAATCATGACCGCCGGCCAGATGGTAATGGGTCGCTGTCAGGCCGAGACACACCATAAGCTCTCCCTGATAGGTGCGGCGGGCAAAGGTACGCTCTGTCGGGGCATTCCAGACACTGATCAGATGTTGCAGGAGGCTGGAAGTCAGCGAGGACTCGGCGCGGCCGATCTGCGCCGGCGGGGTGGTGGCCAGGGTCTGCAAGTGCTGCACCAGTTTCTGGGCATCGATGTACAGGGAGTTGGGGCTGGTGGTGGCCTTGGTGATGTAGGAAGGCGGGGTATCGGATTCGGTGTTGACGACCAGCAGGTCGGTCGTGCCCAACTGGTTCTTGATCTTGAGCAGGTTGACCCAGACCTCCGAGGCTTCGTAAATCTGGCGGATTTCCACTTGCCGCAACTTGTTGGTGTGGCTGGCGGCCAGCACCAGCGCGCGGATGTAAGCCTCGCCGGGACTGAGTTCACGGACATGGGCGTAGTGCAGGTCGGGAACCTTGATCTGCGCCAGGCCATGCGTTGTGGCAATCCGGTACAGCGAGTGGAGGTCCAGCCAGAGGCCTGAAGGCGAGGGAAGATACAGCGTCCCGGCCTCCAACAGCAGGCCGCCCAGTTCGCTGATGGCCCGTTGCAGGCTGTGCGCGGCCAGTTGCTGTGTCTGGCGCCGGCCGAATCCGAGCATGCTCAGCTTGGTCTGTAACTTGTCAATGCATTCGTGGACGACAATCTTGTAGCCGTAGGCCAGGTGCGCCCGCAGGGATTGCGCCAGCGTGGCGACACGGCTGGCGCGCTCCGGCAGCAGCACCGACTGGTTAAGGTAATGCTTGGCCAAGGCCTGGAGGATGGTGTAAACGGGGGCCCGCAACACTTCCAGCAATTCGTAACGGTTTTCCTCGGAGGTCTTGAGGCGGGTCAGTTCCTGCAGGGTCTGGTAGAGGCGTTTGGCGGTCTCGCCGACATTCATGATGGGCAGGGTGGCAACCCAGGCCTCCATATCGGCCTTGGTATGGCCGACAAGGCTTAGCCGGCTCAGGTTCTTGTCCGGAATGGATTGACCGATAATGCTGCTCGTTGTTGTTGTCATTGCAGTGGCGACCTGTGGTTTCCGTTTGCGTTCGGGGGCCGTTGCGGGTGGGCGCCGGCTGTCCCTGGCGATCTGTCGTGATGCGCGTTCCGTCGTGAAGGACAGCAGAGCCGGGGCAAGCCCCCGCTACGCCCCCAGTCCGGTGAAGTCATTCGCGCGCATTGAGCATAACCGCCTCCCGGTTTCGTGTTTTGATTTTTGTAGATTACTCCGCAAAGCGCAAGCCTTGACCCGGACTATTTGTGCGGCTTCGCCGCCGGCGGCGCTGTTCGGTCTCAGGCATTGTCGCCGGCGCGACGGCCGCAATTGGAGCAGGCCCGGGCGAAAAAGTTACGCTTGCGGCGTCCGACGTACGTGCGGTGGCACACCGGGCACTTGGTCTGGCTGATGATGAAGAGCAGGACAATGTTGACGGTCAGGAAAAACAGGGCGGTCAGCATGAAGGGGACAAACAGGTGACCGGCGTCAAAGAGATGCAGTATCGATGCCTTGAAGCTGATGATGAGGAACAGGACAAACGAGGTCTTGCAGGCAATCTGCAGGCGGCGGATGGATTGTATGGTCATGGCTGACGATGTCCTGGTCTGGTCTGGCCGGGCGCCTGTATCCCTGAAGGCGTGGCTGAAGGTATGAATGCACTGTAATGGAACATATATTAAAAAATTTCCACGTCCTTGTCCTTGGTAATCGTCTGAAAACCGGCGGGCTGATGACAAGATGATTAAGGGTGCGGCCAGTTGGAGGGGCGGGCATTGGCTTCGCGGAAGCAATGCTCCAGGAATCGCTCCAGGCCGAAGGTCCGGTATTTCTGGCGGTGGATCAGGGCGAAAAACTGACGGCTGAGGTTCCAGAACGGCGTGGGAAGCACCACGAGGGCGCCATTGTCCAGGCTTTCCTGCAGGGACAGCCTGGAGGCGCAACCAATGCCGAGGCCGCTCGAAACTACACGCTGGATGGCTTCGGTATGGCCCAGTTCGAGCAGCACATGAAGGTTGGGCAGCCTGCCCATCACGGCGTTGTCAAAGACTTCGCGCGTGCCCGAACCGGGCTCCCGCAGCACCCAGGCGGCGGCGGCGAGATCGGATTCCCGCAGGTCGGCCTTGGCGGCCAGCGGGTGGGATGGCGAGGAAAAAACCACCAGTTCGTCCTGTCGCCAGGGAATGACTTCCAGATCGGGTGCGTGGCAATAGCCTTCGATAAAGCCGATGTCCAACTCGAACTGGCCAAGGGCGGCAATGATGTGGCTGGTGTTGGCGATATCCAGTGTCAACTGGCTTTGCGGATGCTCCCGCATGAAACTGGCAATGATGGGCGGCATCGAGTAATTGCCGATGGTGAGGCTGGCGCCGATCTTCAGGCTGCCGACCTGGTCGCCTTGCCCCCGGGCCAGGGCTTCGATGCCCTCCGCGTGCGCCAGCGTCGTCATGGCCCTCGGCAGCAGTTGGCGTCCGAGGTCGTTGAGCTGCAGCCGCTTGCCCGCGCGGTCGAACAGCAGGCAGTCCAGCTGGGTTTCCAGGTCGGCCAGCGCCATGCTGGCGGCGCTTTGCGTCAGATTGAGCTCCTGCGCCGCGCGCGTCACCGTGCCGTATCGCGCGATGGCGACAAAAACGCCCAACTGCCTCAGGGTGATGCGCATCAGCGCAGGTCGCCAAAGGCTTCGCCCATGCGCACCGGGGTGCCGGCCGCCAGTGACTCCTGCCAGGTCACGACATCCGGTCCGAACAGGACAATGGCGGTGGAGCCGAGATAAAAGCGCCCCAGTTCATCGCCTTTCTGCAACGTGATGTTTTGATGCTGGTAGCTGGAAATGGTGACGTTGCGTCCATGCGGCCGGATGTCTCCGGCCCAGACGGTGGCAATGCCGGCAACAATCATGGCGCCAACCAGCACCACCGCCATCGGACCGGCGGCGGTGTCGAACATGCAGACCAGACGCTCGTTGCGGGCGAAAAGGTTATCGACGCGCCCCGCCGTAACGGCATTGACCGAGTAGAGGTCGCCGGGCACATAGATCATTTCCCGCAGGCGGCCGGTGAACGGCATGTGTACGCGGTGATAGTCCTTGGG
>CAZPZK010000367.1:0-3496 GCA_964591095.1 uncultured Moraxellaceae bacterium
CCCCGATGGAGGGCTTGACCGACGTCCACATGCGCGACCTGCTCACCCGCATCGCCGGACCGCAAGGCTACGACTGGTGCGTCACCGAATTCATCCGCATCACCGATCGCCTGTTGCCTTCCCGCGTCTTTTACCAGTCCTGCCCCGAATTGCTGTCCGGCAGCCGAACTCCCGCCGGCACCCCGGTGCATGTGCAGTTGCTGGGCAGTGAGCCGCAGGTGCTGGCGGACAATGCGGCGCTGGCGGCCGCGTTGGGCGCGCCCGCCATTGACCTGAATTTTGGCTGTCCGGCCAAGACCGTCAACCGTCATCGCGGCGGCGCGGTGCTGCTGGATGAGCCGGATGTGGTGCATGATATCGTGCGCGCGGTGCGCCGGGCGGTCCCGTTGGCGATACCGGTGTCCGCCAAGATGCGCCTGGGGGTCAGTGATCGCGAATACATGCTGGATAACGCCCGGGGCATCGAGGCGGCCGGCGCGTCGTGGCTCACGGTTCATGCCCGCACCAAGACCGATGGCTATCGCCCGCCCGCGCATTGGGATGCGATCGGGAGCATCCGCGAGGCGGTCGCCTTGCCGGTCATTGCCAATGGCGATGTCTTCAGCCCCGAGGAGGCAAGGCGCTGTCGCGAGTTGTCGGGGTGCGACGATCTGATGGTGGGGCGCGGCGCGGTCAGCCGGCCCGACCTGATCCGGCGGTTGCGGGGCGACGCGGCGGAACTGGCGTGGTGCGAACTGCTAGGCTGGCAATTAGCTTTCCTGGATCACATGGCGGCGGCGCCGCTCAATCCGCTGGCGGAAACCGGCGGCATGAAATGGACGGAAGCGGGAGCTGTCAGCCGTTACAAGCAATGGCTGGCCATGCTGACGAAGGGGTATGCGGAGGCGGTGGAACTCTTTGACCGCGTCAAGCGGCTGAAGCATCTGGCGGAAATCCGGGCCGCGCTGGAGAGCCGGCGCCGGTAAACGGGAGGGGCAGGGCGACGGGGCCGACCTGCCCGCCCTGCGTTTACTCATCCGTCAGCGCGCATTCCTCCAGCTTGGTGTCCAGCGTGCAACGCACCTTCTTCAGGATCTTCATCATCCGGGCGTCGTAGACGCCGTCCTTGGTCATCTGCAGGCGGCTGTTGCGCAGGAAGGCGGTAAACTGTTTCTGGCCGGCTTCATCCTGTTCGATCCAGAACTTGCCCGGCACGTCCTTGTCCTGGTGGTCGATACTGATGAAGAACTGGTTCAGCAGGTCTTCCAGGAACTGCGCCGACATGGAGCGGAAGGCCGCCACGCGCGAATCCACATCCTCGGTCTTTTTCCGCAGCAGGTCGCGGTTGATGACCAGCGCCGCGGTCAGTTGCGCCACCGGAATCTTGAACACACCGCCTTTTTCCCCCATGCCCTGGTTAAGCTGGAAGGGGTGATAAGCCACCGCCGGAGAGAGGATGGCGTCGGTCTCACCCTTGATGAAGGGCTTGGCGAAGTTGCTGAGGGCGCCGGGCACCGCTTGCGCGCCCATCTTGCCGATCAGGGTATTCAGCGACTTGTCCCAGTTGAGGATGGCGACCTTCTTGCCGGACATTTGCTCCAGCGAGGTCAGGCTGCCGTCGCGGACAAAGAGGTATTGCGCTCCCAGCGGGTAGATGCCGATGGTCTGGTAGGGGCCGGTGATGGTGTAGGGTTCGACCTTCTTGTCGAGCAGCGTCTTCAGGACCACGCGCATGTGCTGGTAGGTCGGAATGGCGCCGGGCGCGTCAACGCTGCCCATGAAGTTGTTGAATTCGCGGGAACGCAGGGTGGACATCACCGCGCCTTCGCACTGGCCGGCCTTGAAGGCCTTGACCGCTTCTTCTTCCTCGGTAAAGACCTTGAGCGTCGCATCAATGTTCCAGCGCTTGGCGATCAGCGCCAGATCCTGGGCGCGGCCGTAGTACTCGCCATTGCGGCCCTGCATGTCAAAGAAGCAGATCGACAGCTTGACCGATTTGGTGAAGGCAGCGGGCAGGCCCTGCGCGCCGGGCTTGATGTCCTTGGCCAGCGGCAGGAGATCGGCGGCGATGGCGTGGCTTCCACCCAGAAGCAAACCCAGTTGGCAGGCGGTCAGAAGGTGTTTTTTGAGGCGAGAATACATGGTCGTTCATCCTGTGCCGGGCCCTGTCGGGGCCTGTGATTATTGTCAACGCATCGTTGTATTGCCGTGGCGGGACAGGGGTATTCCGCCTGCGTTATCGTCCGATTATGGCACAAAAATATGGAATTGCATGCGCTGCGCGCGAGGCGCATCAACCGGAGGGGCGAGGGAAGAGGAGAATTGACGAATGGCGCGCAAATGAAAACAGGCGCTTGCAGGCGCCTGTTTTCGAGGTATTTGGTGGGCGATACTGGGATCGAACCAGTGACCCCTACCGTGTGAAGGTAGTGCTCTCCCGCTGAGCTAATCGCCCGTCTTTCAACGAGGCGTGCATGATAACAGATTGTCCTCGGGATTCAAGGGGGAACGCGCCAGCGCGTTCCCGAGTGTTCATTTTTTTATCGTTTTCGCCAGGAACTCCAGCAACGATGCCATAGGCGTATGCGTGGTTTCGGTGTCGCGGCGACCCTTGTACTCGATCAAGCCCTGATCCAGGCCTTTCTCGCCCAGCACCAGCCGGTGCGGGATGCCCATCAGCTCGCTGTCCGCGAACTTGACGCCCGGACGCTCGTTGCGGTCATCGAAGAAGACATCATAACCGGCGGCAACCAGCGTCTGGTAAAGTTTTTCGGCTTCCTCCTGGATGCGCATCGACTTGGCCCAGTTCATCGGCACCAGCGCAATGTGGAAGGGGGCGATGGCGTCCGGCCAGATGATGCCGCTCTCATCATGGTTCTGCTCAATGGCGGAAGCCACCACGCGGGTAACGCCGATGCCATAGCAGCCCATGGTGACGGTGAACGGCTTGCCGTCCTCGCCCAGCACGTTGCAGTTCAGCGCCTGCGAATACTTGGTGCCCAGCTGGAAGATATGGCCGACTTCAATGCCGCGCTTGATCACCAGCGTGCCCTGGCCGTCGGGGGAGGGGTCGCCTTCCACCACGTTGCGCACATCGGCGACTTCCGGTTCCGGCAGGTCGCGGCCGAAGTTGACCCCGGCCAGGTGAAAGCCTTCCTTGTTCGCGCCGCAGACAAAGTCGCTCATGGCCGCCACGGTACGGTCGGCAACGACGCGCACGGCCTTGCTGACGCCCACCGGACCGATGAAGCCTGGCTTGCAGCTCAGGAACTCCACAATTTCGGCTTCGTTCGCCAGACGGTGATCCTTCAGTCCGGCCAGTTTCCCGGCCTTGATCTCGTTGACGTCATGATCGCCGCGCACCAGCAGCAGGGTGAAGTGCTTCACCACCGGAGCTTTCTCGTCGGCTTGGGTTTCAGTCACCACGGCCACGGCCTTGACCGTGCGGGTCACGTCCACGCCCAGCAGGGCGGCGACATCGGCGCAGGCGGTCTGGGTCGGGGTGGAGACTTCGCGG
>CAZPZK010000368.1:0-284 GCA_964591095.1 uncultured Moraxellaceae bacterium
GCGGACGGCGTAAAACCCCCTCGGTCCCCCTTTCCAAGGGGGAAGATTAGAGCCTTGTTTCACAAGGCTTTTAACACAAACCTACCTTCTCGCCCTGACTGTCCGAAGCCACTGTTTGAGCCAACGTGCCGGAGAGCGGAGGGAGGGAAGCGGGGTGGTGAAACGGAGCGAGGACGGTCCGCGAGTTTGGCGCAGGACCATGGTTTTGCCTCCTTTTGCCGAAACAAAAGGAGGGCCCGCGGCAGGCGGATGCCGGTAGCCAAGTCAAGGGGCGGGGTGTTCGG
>CAZPZK010000368.1:294-3494 GCA_964591095.1 uncultured Moraxellaceae bacterium
CCCTAAGCCTCCCCCACAAGTGGGGAGGGGATTTCAGCTTGGCGGAAGTCGTGCACTGCGCTAGTCTTCGCCCCAAATCCCCTTAACCGAAGCCCCCTTCATGACCGACCGCTACGCCGTCATCGGCAACCCCATCGCCCACAGCCGCTCCCCCCTCATCCACCGCGCCTTCGCCGACCAGACCGGCCAGGATCTCGGCTACGAAGCCCTGCTCGGCCCGCTGGACAACTTCACCCCCTTCGTCACCCAGTTCTTTGCCGACGGCGGCCGCGGCCTCAACGTCACCCTGCCGTTCAAGGAACAGGCCTACGCCCTCAGCGAAGTCATCTCGAAGCGCGCCCAACAGGCTGGGGCCGTCAACACCCTGATGCGCGGCAAGGACGACCGCATCTACGGCGATAACACCGACGGCGTCGGCATCGTCCGCGACATGACGCATAACCACGGCTGGACGCTGCAAGGGAAGCGGGTGCTGATCATCGGCGCGGGCGGCGCGGTGCGCGGGGTGATGGGACCGCTGCTGGCGGCGGGCATCGCCTCGCTGCGCCTCATCAACCGCACGCCGGAGAAGGCGGAAACGCTGGCGGCATTGTTCAAGGGCGAAGGCGATGTCGCGGCGGTCCGCTACGAAGACCTGGAGCAGGGCAGCGTCGATATCCTCATCAACGGCTCCTCAGCCTCGCTCAGCGGCGAGTTGCCGCCAGTGCCAGCCGGTATCCTGGCTGACGGGGCCTGCGCCTATGATATGGCCTACGGCAAGGGCGAACTGCCGTTCATGGCCTGGGCGCGCGGGCAGGGCGCGGCGCACGTCAGTGACGGTCTGGGCATGCTGGTGGAACAGGCGGCGGAAAGCTTCTACATCTGGCGGCATGTGCGCCCGGAAACCGCGCCGGTGCTGGCGATGCTGCGGGAGTTGGTGGCGAAGGGCTGAGTCCGGCCGAATGAGGCGGGTTCAGGTTGCCCGTCTCACCAGCCAGTCCAGAACCTGTGCCCGCTGCGTCGCCGTATGCGGGTGTGACAGCAGGCCTTCCACCACAAAGGTTCCCGCCGTCGCTGTTACCCGCGCTTCTTCCAGCGTCATCCCCTGCGCGGTCAGCTGCGCCACCATCAGCCCTTCCAGCATCCCGTGGAACTGGTCATGCCATTCCCGCACCGCCGCCGATGACTCCAGCCGCGCGTGCACGGTCAGCACCAGCCGGTGCGCCTGCTCGAACTGCGCGATCAGCCAGACCAGCTGTTCCTTCATTGGCATGGCCTGCAATCCGGCATGGGCGGCCAGCGCGTCCAGCACCAGTCCGTTCAGTACCGCAATCAGCAGCGCGTCCTTATCCGCGAAATACCAGTAGAGCGTGTTGGCCGCCACCCCGGCTTCCCGCGCCACCCGCGCCATCGACGCCGCCTCGTACCCTTCCTCCAGGAACAGCCGCCGGGCCACGGCCACGATCTCGTCCTGCTTGGACTGGCGGTCGATTTCACGCTTGTTGCGGGCCATGAAGAAATTCCGGGAAAGGGGATGGATGGTTCTTGAATTGTATTCAAGATGTGCTAGTCTTTCAATCTTGAATAGCAATCAAGATATACGGAATACCGCCCATGCTGACTTCGTTCACCCCGGAAAGCCTGCGCCGCATAACCACCGCCGAGCTGCTGGCGGTTTTCCAGACTCTGCCCGCGCTGTCCGTAGCCGAGATGCACGGGGAATACGCCGCCGAACTGCTGCGGCAGCCGTCCTGGCCGTACGAAATCGGAGGCCGTCTTGCCATCAACAACCCGCTGCTGCCCGGCCGCTGGCTGTGCAAGGCCTTCCGCCCGGTCAATGAAAGCGAAGGGCGCGGCTACAACAGCTTCCGCCATGCCGGTCGGGTCGTGCAGCGCTTCCCCATGCAGACACGGATCGCCCCGTCGCGCTATGACGGCCGTCCGGCCTACACGCTGGTCTACCGCGCCTTCCATTCCCTGTGCGGCGACATCCACATGGTGGATGAAGTGCGGCGCGCCGGGGAGGGCGTCTACCTGGGCATCGGCACCTGGGGTTTTAGCGACTCCCGGCGCCGACGGCCGCTGCCGTTCTTGCTGACCGGCCCCGATGCGCCGTATCTTGGCGACATCGGCCGTCCGCGATCCTTTTCCCTGGCGCAGGAAGTCCCCGGACTGCGCTGAACCCTGTTTGACCCATCCCCCAAGGAGCTATCCCATGTCCAACCGCACCGCCCTTATCACCGGCGCTTCCGCCGGTATCGGCGCCACCTTCGCCCGCCACCTCGCCGCCGAAGGTTATGACCTGCTGCTGGTGGCCCGCCGCGCCGAGCGCCTGAGCGCGCTGGCCGCCGAATTGTCCGCCGCGCACGGCATCCGTTGCGAGGTTTTCGCCGCCGATCTCACCGACCCGGCCGCGCCGCAGGCCATCATCGAGCATGCCGAGGAACAGCTGGGCATGAGCATCGACTTCCTGGTCAACAACGCCGGGCTTTCCGGCAAGAGCAAGTTCGTCGATGCGCCGTGGCAGGAACTGGCCGGGGAAATCCAGCTGATGATCACCGCCGTCACCGAGCTGGCGCACCGCGTCGCACCCGGCATGAAGGCGCGCGGCTGGGGCCGCATCATCAACCTGTCATCGCTGGCCGCCTTTTCCCCGCCCGGTGAAAGCCTGCTTTATACCGGCATCAAGAGCTATGTGCTGAACATCTCCGAGTCGCTGGACATGGAACTGAAGCCGCACGGCGTGCATGTCACCGCGCTGTGCCCGGGCTTTACCTGGAGCGAATTCCACGATGTCATGGGCACCCGCGACACCACCAACAAGTTCCCCGATTTCCTGTGGCAGCAGCCGGAAGACGTGGTCAAGGAAGGCTACGAGGCGGTAATGAAGGGCAAGCCGGTGTGCGTGCCGGGCATGGTGAACAAGGCCATCGCCGCCGGCATGCGCCCGGTGCCGGAATCGGTGCGTTACCTGCTGGGCAAAACCTTCAATCCCTTCAAGTAAGGTGTGGCAAACGGCCACGGATTGGCCGACTCTCCCATTTGCATTCCTCCCGGCGTCGGCAACACTGTTAAAGACAGGCTGCCGCCCGCCGACGGGTGATCCGGCCGTTTTCGTCCGTCACCCCCCCCGCGCCGGGTCAAGGCCGGGGGTGTCGCCCCCGGCCGGGTCATCAACCACCCGCGCTGGCTGTGGCTGCGCCAGACCTGCCGCCCCGCGC
>CAZPZK010000369.1:0-3484 GCA_964591095.1 uncultured Moraxellaceae bacterium
TATCGGATGCTGCACCCCAAACCGCATTTACAAGGCCATTCGGTTCGGCAGCCTTGCCGCAATCTCCTGCACACGGGCCTGAAGAGCCTCATAGGTTGTGGCCGTGACATTAATGTGGCCCAACTTGCGTCCCGGGCGCTCGGATTTGCCGTACAAATGGAGGTGCGTTTCAGGTATGGCCAGGATTTGCGCTGTGTCCGGATGCTGCCCGATGATATTAATCATGGCGCTGGGACGAATCGGATCCGTAACGCCCAAGGGAAGGCCTGCAATGGCCCGCATATGGTTTTCAAATTGCGAGCAGATGGCTCCCTCGATACTCCAGTGTCCCGAGTTATGCACCCGGGGCGCGGTTTCATTGGCGACAAGTCCCGACCCCGTGTCAAACATTTCCAGCGTCATGACTCCGACATGCTGTAATTCCTGCAGAATGGCGCGGATGTATCCCTCGGCCTCACGGGCGCGGTGCTCGTCCAATCCGGGCGCGGGGACAATCGAGTGCGAAAGAATACCCTGGTGATGCACATTCCAGGCCGGGGGATAACAGCGCACTTCGCCATCCTGACCTCGGACCGCCACCATGGACAGCTCACGCTGGAAGCGGACAAAGGCTTCCGCCATCAGCGGGATGGCGGCCCCGAGCTCATTCCAGGCCTTGGCCACATCCGCGGCATCACGGATCACGAACTGCCCCTTGCCGTCATAACCTCCGGTCACCGTCTTGATGACGAGCGGCAATCCCAATGCTGCGACCGCCTGATCCAGATCCGCCGCGCTTTCAATGCGCCGCCACGCTGCGGCAGGAATCCCCAGTCGGTCAAACAACGCTTTTTCGTTAAGACGGTTTTGCGACACCGCGAGGGAACGCACGCCAGGGTAGACCGGCTTGTGACGCGCAATATGCTCGACCCAGGCAGTTGCTATATTCTCGAACTCGTACGTGAACACATCCGCGCTGGCAAGAAAGGCATCGAGGGTTTCCGGGCTGCCGTCCGCATCTCCGTAGCAATCCCCCAACGGTGCCGACGGGCAATCCCGGGCAGCGTCGTAAAAACTGAACCTGAGGTTAAAAGGATATCCGGCCAAAGCCATCATGCGGCCTAATTGTCCCCCGCCAAAGACCCCGATTTTCATGCCTGCGCTCCGGGAACCGGATTGTCCAGGACCTTTTCGGTTTGCTGACGGCGAAAATCATCCATGGCCTCAATAAAGCCCGGATGCGCCGTGGCCAGTATCTGCGTGGCCAACAGCGCCGCATTGACGGCACCCGCCTTGCCGATTGCCAATGTACCCACCGGCACGCCCGCCGGCATTTGCACGATTGACAGCAAGGAGTCGAGCCCATTGAGCGCCTGGGACTGGACAGGGACTCCCAGTACCGGCAGAGAGGTCTTGGAAGCGCACATCCCCGGCAAATGCGCCGCGCCGCCCGCGCCGGCGATAATGACCGCGATCCCGCGCTCACGAGCGGTTTCGGCATAGCTGAATAATTTGTCCGGAGTGCGATGCGCGGAAACAACCTCGGCCTCGAATGGCACGCCCAGCGCCCGCAGGGTATCCGCCGCATGCTGCATGGTCGCCCAATCGGATTGCGAACCCATAATGATGCCTACCAGAGGCTGAGGTGCATTTGCTGTCATGTGGCCTTTACTCATTAACCTGGAAGCCGGAAAACCGCCGATTTTGACTAAAAAAAGGCTGCCGGCCAATAGCCGGGCAGGATTAATTGCATTTTTTCTGGCTTAACCGCCGATGGATGGCCTGAACATGAAATATACGGCGCCCAACAAGCACAGCCCGGCATAGACAAAATCCATGCGAAAAGGTTCACGAAGATAGAAAACGGCAAAGGGCACAAACACCGTCAGCGTAATGACTTCCTGCAGGATTTTGAGCTGCCCGACATCCATGACCTGATGCCCGATCCGATTGGCCGGCACCATGAGCATGTATTCAAAAAATGCGATCGCCCAACTCAGGATCGCCGCCAAGTACCAGGGCTTGTCAGCCAGGGTCCTCAGATGACCGTACCAAGCCATTGTCATGAATACATTTGAGCAGGCAAGCAACAAGAGGGTTTGCAGAACAGGGGGCATGATTCCGTCACAAGGCGATCAAGTTAAGGTGAGACACCCAACGTTACCGGAATTCTGCTGCGCTGACTTCCGGACTTTGACACAATAGGCCGCACTTTATCCTTCGGCCCCCCTGATGAACGCTATCTGGTCACTGCTCTGGCAAATTCTGACTTTCAAAAAAGGGCCGGAAGACCTGCCCTTTACGCCAAGGCTGATGGTGGCGCTGATGAGCCTTGACCTTGCCGTCTCGATCGGCGCGCAGACCCCCTCCCCGGATCCGCGCATGATCATCATCATCCCGCTGATTGCTCTTGCCGTGGATTTGGCCGCCCTCCGCTTGTTGCTGGCCTTCAAGGGGGCCAGCTATCGCTTTGTGCAGGCCGGGAGTGCGATTTTCGGCGGTGACCTGCTGCTGACCCTCCTGAACCTTCCGATCATCCTCGGCAGTCTTTATCTGGCGCCCCTGCCACCAGTCATGGCGGTCCTGGGGTTACTGCAGATGGTCTTGCTGGGATGGGGGCTGGGATTTCGGGCTTTGGTGTATCATCGCACGATGAACATCGGGCTGTTTCAGGCCAATATCCTGGCGCTGACCTTGTTCCTGCTCACCATGACTCTGACCGTGCAAGCCTTTCCCGAATTGCTGGCCGAAGCGCAAGCCCGCGCCCAGGCCGCGTCGAGCCGGCACTGACCCCTACGGAACCCCTACAACATGCATATTCATATTCTCGGCATTTGCGGCACTTTCATGGGATCGCTGGCCGTGCTGGCCAAGAACCTGGGCCATACCGTGACCGGCAGCGACGCCAACGTTTATCCGCCCATGAGCACCCAACTGGAGGCGCAGGGAATTTCCCTGATGCAGGGCTATGACCCTTCCCACCTGCAACCCCGCCCGGATCTGGTCATCGTTGGTAACGCGATGAAACGCGGTATCCCCGCCGTGGAATATGTGCTGAATGAAGGTATTCCCTACACCTCCGGCCCGCAATGGCTGGCGCAGTTCGTCCTGCAAGGGAAGCATGTCATCGGCGTTGCCGGCACGCATGGCAAGACCACCACCACCACCATGGTGGCCTGGATCCTGGAGCAGGCCGGACTGGAGCCGGGTTTCCTGATCGGGGGGGTGCCGATGGGCTTTGAGGCCAGCGCGCGACTGGGCGGCGGCAAATTCTTTGTGGTCGAAGCCGACGAGTACGACTCCGCCTTCTTCGACAAGCGTTCCAAGTTCATCCATTACGCGCCGCGTACCGCAATCCTGAACAATCTGGAATTCGACCACGCCGATATCTTCGATGACCTGGCGGCGATCCAGAAGCAGTTCCATCATCTGGTGCGCACCATTCCCGGCCAGGGCCGCATCATTGTTCCCGGCGCCGACGCCAATCTGGCCGAGACGCTGGCCA
>CAZPZK010000370.1:0-3483 GCA_964591095.1 uncultured Moraxellaceae bacterium
ATACCGGCCTGTCACGCCGGGGGTCGCGGGTTCGAGTCCCGTCCGCTGCGCCATTACACAAGACCCTTGGGTGACCCCCAAGGGTTTTTTGTTGCCGGATTTTCAGGGCAGGCAGGGTAGCCAGTGGGGGGTCAAGTCTCACTGGCCTTTGTCGGCGTGGTTAAAACAAGGACATCTGTTCTTCCCCCTTGATGGGTTTGCGCGTCGGGTCCCGTCGGCTCCAGAGTCCGCGCGCCAGTTCCAGGGCATCTTCCTCCTGGGATGTGATCTTCAAACCCTGCAAGGCCAGCGCCAACGTGCCGATGACCGCCATTTCCCCGTATTCATGCCGTTCTTCTCCACGCCACACGGCGAGAAATCGCTCCATATCCAGTTCTTCCTCAGGCTCATGGCGGGTTTCAAAAAGCATGGGCCACTCATGCTCATAGAGTTCACCGTCACGGATACCCTTCACCAGGCATCGTCCATCCGGGTTGCGCTCGAATTCCCCGCCTTCCCCTTTGATGACCATGCTGTTGGCATAGCCCAGCAGCGAGGCGGCACGTTGATGTGACTCCCGGTAGGCCGGATGGAAAATGGCCTGCAAGGTGCAACCGGCATTGAGGGGATTGATCAGTCGTGACAAGGTATGCACAGGTGAGCGCAAGCCCATGACATTCCGCATCTGGATGAGTTCATCCATGGGCGGGCACAGGTAGCGTAGCGGCAGGTAAGCGAACTGGTATTGCTGCAGTTGCAGTTCCACCTGGGTCCAGTGCTGGCATACCGGAAAGCCGAGGGAGGGCAGTACGTGCTCGGTATAGAGGCGGTTGATGGTGTGGCCCCCCGCGCCATGCATGAAGACCCTGTAGCCGCTTTGGGCGAGAATCAAAGCGGAAAGCAGGAACCAGGGGTAATGCTTCCGTTTGCCAGCATAAGAGGACCAATCCAGATCGACGCTGATCGCGGGGGCGGTAATCCAGTCGCGGGTGGCGCTGACAAAGCCGGCCAGCTCTTCCGGCGACTCTTCCTTGACCCGCAGCAGCATCAGGAAGGCGCCGGTCTGGATATCCAGTGTCTCGCCCTCCAGGATCATGCCAAAGGCATCGTGGGCCTCGGCGAAGGTCAGTGAGCGACTGCCGGTCTTGCCCTTGCCCAGGATGCGGATGTATTGAGCAAAAGGGTGTTCGGCATCCTTGTAGATATTCTTCATGACCATGTTGAAAGTCTCAAATGCAATTCGGGGGTTTGGGCAAGCCGGCGATGCGGCTGATGGTGCGTGCCGGCGTGCCGCCGCCAAACAGTTGCATGACATAGACGCTGCCCGCCTTTTCCGGGCCCAGGCATAGGGCCAGATGTTTCAGCAGCGGCCGGGTAGTGGGTGAGCGGTGGTAACGGGCATGAAATTCCCGGACCGCGCGGATTATTTCCCAATGTCGTTCATCCAGCCTCAGACCGGAAAGGTCGGCCAGCTCTTCCGCAACCGCCGGTGTCCATTCCCCGGGGTCGAGGAGATGGCCATCCTCGTCCACGCGTATCTCAGTGCCAGGTAATACAGCGTTCATGTTCCAGGCTCAGTTGCAGCATTCCGGCGTAATCCGTCAGCCTGGAAGGCGATACAGGTTGAAATCCGGAAGCCGCGGCGTCACTCGAAAGCACAAAGTGGCGGCCCGGTAAAGCCAGTGGCGCCGCCAGGCTGTATATGCCTTCGCCCAGAAAGAGGATGCTGTCTTCAGCAGCCGCGGACTGGCGGACCAGGTCGGTCAGCTCCGGGCGATGCTGCAGGTTGACGGAGACCAGATGCAGGATGCTCATCAGAACCTCAGCACAGGAAAGTGGGTCATCAACAGTTGCCTCAGTTCGCGACGGGAAACCACGCGCACCGGCAGCGACAGCTGCTCGGTGCATAAACCCCGTTCCGTCAGGCTGTCTTCGTCAACCAGAATGCGTTCTACATCGTAAAGCGGCAGTGCTTCCAGTTGAGCCGCCAGCGATTTTACACCCAGCCCCGAAGGTTCTTGCGGTCCCACCAGTTGCCATAGGCCGTCGCCCTGGAAAAGCACGGTCGGTTGCTGGCCGAAGGCAGCGCTGACCAGGAGCGCGTCCAGCATTTCCAGGGCCAGATGTCCGTGATAGGGAGCACGGTGCTGAATGAACAGTGGGGACATGGCGGTCATCCGGCGAAGGTGATGACGCGATCCGCGCCGGACAGGGCCTCGGTGAGTTCGCCCAGACCGGCCAGGCGGAAGGCCGGGTGAAGATTTTCACCGTCAAGCTGGTGACGGCGGGCATTGGCCGCATCGGTCACGCCCCGCCGCAAGGCGGCAGCGACACACACCGGCAACTCCAGCCCCGAGCTTCTGGCCAGATCCGACCAGAGTTCACCCAGTGGGGTTTCATCTTGCGCCTGAAAGCGCAGGCGATTGGCGGTAGCGACGGCATCACCATAAAAGAAGGTGGTCAGCGAATGGCCGGCTGTCAGGACTGTCCGAGCAAAATGCCAGGCATGCCAAGCGCCGGGAAGTTGGGGAGCGGCAGTAATTAACAAGACAAAGCGCATAGACTCACTATTATCGCGGGCTGGTTTGTGCCGGCCAATCGGGTTAGGCTTGGAATTTGTGCGCCGGAGCGTACCGATAAATGCGAATGCTGCCGGGTTGTCAATAATAACAAGGTTGAGGAACAGATATGCAGCCTTATTTGCTCAGTTTGGATCAGGGAACCACCAGTACCCGCGCCATTATCTTCAATATGCAGGGGCAGCCGGTGGGCATGTCGCAGCGCGAACTGAAGCAGCATTTCCCCGCGGACGGCTGGGTGGAGCATGATGCGGTTGAGATCGCCGAATCAGCCTTGGCGGTATGTCGCGATGTCCTGCAGAAGCATGGCATTACGGCGCAGCAGATTGCCGCCATCGGCATCACCAATCAGCGTGAAACCACCGTGCTGTGGGATCGCAAGAGCGGACAACCCTTGCATCACGCCATTGTCTGGCAGGACCGCCGCACGGCGGATGCCTGCCTGCGGTTGAGGAACCGCGGGCTGGAGCCGATCATCCAGCAAAAGACCGGCCTGTTGCTGGATCCCTATTTTTCTGCAACCAAGCTGGCCTGGCTGCTGGAAAATGTTGCCGGCGCGCGGACGCGGGCGCAGCGGGGGGAGTTGGCTTTTGGCACGATTGATACCTGGTTGATCTGGAAGCTGACCGGGGGGAAGCATCATGCGACGGATGCCACCAATGCGGCCCGGACCTTGCTGTTCAATATTCATACCCAGGAGTGGGATGAGGAGTTGCTGGATATTTTTGGGATACCGGCTTCCCTGTTGCCTGCTGTCCAGGATTCCTCCAGTGATTTTGGCAGTACGGAAACGGGATTGTTTGGCGCTCCCATCCCGATTGGCGGGGTGGCCGGAGACCAGCAGGCGGCGTTGTTCGGCCAAGCCTGTTTCAAGCCAGGTATGGTCAAAAGCACCTATGGCACCGGTTGCTTCATGGTCATGAAT
>CAZPZK010000371.1:0-3471 GCA_964591095.1 uncultured Moraxellaceae bacterium
GGTGATGGCGGCCAGCGCCAGGATGACCGTTCCGTACAGGACGTAGTAATAGGTAGTGCCTGACCGAAAACATATATTTCTTTTATTATTCAACATGTTGCTGTATAATTCAGACTGCGAAGTTTGCGCGACTTACAGGTCTTTTCCGTAAAATCCACAGGCTTTGGTGCAAATACCCCAAAACTTCCCGGTTTGAAATCCCATGCGAAGCGTAATTGACGCCCAGATGATGTTTGGCTCCAGTGATATCTCCAGCATCACGTTCAATCCAAAATCCCGTGACGACATCCCGCAGTTGCTGCGCGGTTTACAGTTCATTTATCTCAATCTGGAATTGCGGCAACGGATTTTTTCCATCCTCAAGGAAGTCATCCCTCCCAGCACCAAGGGTGAAGGCAAGGCCAGCGCCCTTACCGGGCGACCGGGTATGAGCCAATGGGTCATTCTGGTACTGGGTACCTTGCGCCTTGGCCTGAATGAAGATTACGACCGCATCCTGGAACTGGCCAACGAACATGGCACCTTGCGTCAAATGTTGGGGCATGGTGATTCTTGGGCCGATAAAACACACTACCACCTGCAAACACTGAAAGACAATTTAGCGCTGTTCACGCCGGAAATTCTCGACAAAATCAATCAGGAGGTGGTGGCTTCCGGGCATCAACTGTTCAAAAAAAAAGAAGACGAACCAGGCATCAACACCCGCTGTGACTCCTTTGTGGTTGAAACGAATGTGCATTTTCCCACCGACACCAATCTGTTGTGGGATGCGATGCGGATCGTGATTGAGCAATCCGCCCAATTAAGCCTTGAACATGAACTGACCTATTGGCGGCAACATCAATACCAGTTGCGGCAGCTCAAAAAGCAATATCGCCTCATTCAAAAACTCAAGCATTCCACCTCGAAAGATGAGGGGCGCCGCACCGCCAAAGTGCAGGAAATCCGCGATGCCCACAGCACGTATTTGCAGATGGCCTCGGGGCATTTGCTTCAAGTGGAGATCACGCGGGACGCCATCAAAGCCCGTGGCGGCGCGGAATCGGCATTCGCCCGGCTGGATACGTTTGTGGCGCATGCAGTGCGGCAAATTGACCAAATTCGTCGTCGGGTGCTGGAAGGGGAAACCATCCCGCACGCTGAAAAAGTGTTCTCGCTGTTTCAGCCGCACACCGAATGGATCAGCAAAGGCAAGGCGGGCGTACCGGTGGAATTGGGGCTGCGCGTCTGCATCGTCGAAGACCAATACCGCTTCATTTTGCACCATCAGGTGATGGAGAAAACCACGGACGACGCGATCGCGGTGTCGATCATGACGGAAACCGTCCAGCGTTTCTCCCGCATCCAGTCCATCAGCATGGACAAGGGCTTTCACAGTCCGGACAATCAGACGCAGCTCAAGGCCTTGATTCCGCAGGTGGTGCTTCCCAAAAAAGGCAAGCTGTCCGTGTTGGATCGGGAACGGCAAACCGATCCGGAGTTTATCCGTTTACGCCGTCAGCATAGCGCCGTTGAATCGGCGATCAATGCACTGGAGCAACACGGCCTGGATATTTGCCCGGATCATGGCATTGCGGGCTTCAAACGCTACGTGGCGATGGCGGTGGTGGCGCGCAATATTCAACGATTGGGGGCTGTGTTGCGGCAACAGGAGGTCGAACGCGAACAGCGACGACGTGGCCCTTACCGAAAAGCCGCTTAGCGCCCCCGGAAACTCCCCTGGATGACCCCTCTATCGACACGTCGAAGTTCAGTCTCGCCCAAAACTTCAGGTCGACGACATGAAATTACCTAAAATTTGCGGCAGTGCATAAAAAACCATCTGTCAGCCTGAAAAACACGGTTTGAATGTGAAAAACAGGGGGGCGTTCCGTGTCGGTAAATGAAAAACTCGGGGTTTTCTGCCGGACACTAACTACGCCAAGGAAGCAAACATCCCTCTGTCCGGGCGGGTGGCCCCTCACGCCCTCCGGGCGACCGCCGCGACAAATGCGCTGGAGCACCAAGTTGATATCGCCAAGGTCCAGCAATTCCTGGGGCATGCCAACATCTCCACCACGAGGATTTATGACCGGCGGGAAATGCGACCTGCTGACAGCCCCGTGTGGAGCATTAGATACTGATGCATAAAATGAAGTCTCAGCCACAAAATAGCGCTGTTCTCGCTTAATCATGACGTCATAGACTGTCGCTTTCCAAAACAGTATTAGCTTGACAAAATAATGATTTACCCCAAAATTGGACCTCTCACTTATCTTGTGCCGGACGTCATGAAAAAGCCCTGGAAAATTTGCTCCAATCTACAACCGGAAAGATTGTCTGTATTGGCAAGTGCCTTGGCTGACATCACTGCTGATGTTGTGGATCTACATGATCCAGCGATCGGCGATACAAATACCTCCCTCGGTATGCGCATCTATGAATGCCTGCGAACCAACATCATCCGACTAAGCCGCAAACATGAATGGCTGAACATTCTGACGCCTGGAGGTCGATTCACTTTCACCATCGGATCAACGCCGATGCGCTTTTGGAGTGGCGAATCACCAGAAAAGCTCCCTTCAGGAAAGCTTATTAGGTCTGAAGAGTCCCTCCTCCAGCTGGGATTATTGTCCACTCCTGATCAGACTGAGGATCTGGTTTGGTATTGTGTCCTCGGACGGAATGATAAGCGGACCATTGACCGTGTCCATTTCGCCGCTTACGACCACGCAGAAGAAATTTGTGCAAGACATGACATAAATCTGAGTGGTGTTCCTAGCAAGATCACGCCAGTCAGCGACTCCCGCCCTCAGGCTATCGATTTGCCTTCGGCCGCAAATCGTTTGACAACCAAGAAGCCAAAAAAGAACGACGATTCCGAAAATGGAAACTAACAACTTCCATGGCGACCGATTACGGTTAGCTCGTCTTATGTCTGGAATGACCCAACAAGAGTTGGGTCATTTGGTTACTGTGTCCAGGCAATTTGTCCATCAGATGGAAAGCGGAGATAAAAGTCCTGCAGATGATGTGTGGGCAGCTCTCGCGGAAGTGCTCAAGGTCAAACCCGCCTTCTTCAACCACAGCATCATCAACGATGTTAAATACGAGCAATGCCATTTCCGGAAAAGGAAGACCACTCCTGTTGGTTTGGCCAACCGAGTCTTAGCTCTTGGAACGATTTTCGAACTTCTTGTAGAAATTCTAGACCACCATCTCGAATTGCCGGAACCCGATTTCCCCGCTGCACAGGTCGACAGTCCAGATGCCGATGCACTGGAAAGGGAAGCCGAATCGTGCCGAAAGCATTGGGAACTTGGGCTGATGGCCCCCATAAGCAACATGGTCAGAGTCCTTGAGAATGCTGGAGCTGTCATCACGAGTTTTGATGACGTCTCTGACAAAGTAGATGCCTTATCCATCAACAGAAAAAGACCTATCGTAGTCCTGAACCGTAACAAAGGCAGTTCTTGTCGGATTCGCTTTGAC
>CAZPZK010000372.1:0-3468 GCA_964591095.1 uncultured Moraxellaceae bacterium
GAGGGGATCAGTCCCTGACGGAAAATATCGTGCATCTGGTGCTGGCCCGGATCAAGGGCGCTCCGGCCGGGGTGAAAGGGATTTCGTTGTTCATTTGCCCCAAATACCTGGTCAATGAGGACGGTTCGCCGGGCGCGCGCAATGACGTCGCTCTGGCAGGCCTGCTGCACAAGATGGGCTGGCGCAATACCACCTCCACCGTACTGAGCTTTGGTGAAAAGGGCGGTGCAGTGGCCTGGCGGGTGGGCGAGGCGAACCAGGGCCTGAACTACATGTTCCAGATGATGAATGAGGCGCGCATCGCTGTCGGCCTGGGTGCCGCCGCCCTGGCCTATCAGGGCTATAACTATTCCCTGTCCTATGCGCGCCAGCGACCGCAAGGCCGGCTGCCATCCGCCAAGGACCCGATGTCGCCGCAGGTCAACATCATTGCCCATGCCGACGTCAGGCGCATGCTGCTGGCGCAGAAAGCCTATGCGGAAGGATCGCTGGCGCTCTGTCTCTACGCTTCCAGCCTCTTTGAAGACCAGGCCACCGCGCCGGACGACGAACTCAGGCGTCAGGCCGCGCTGCTGCTGGACTTGCTGACGCCGGTGGTCAAGTCCTGGCCTTCCAAATACGGAACGCGCGCCAATGAACTGGCGATGCAGGTACTGGGCGGTTCCGGCTACATCCGGGAATATCCGGTGGAGCAGTACTACCGCGATAACCGCCTCAATCCCATCCATGAAGGCACGGAGGCCATTCATGGCATCGACCTGCTGGGGCGCAAGGTGGGCGGGAAAAACCAGGCGGGCTATGCGTTGTTCCGCGAGAAGTTGCTGCAAGCCATTGATGCGGCAAGGCCTTTTCCGCAATTGACCACGCACGCCGACGCGCTGTCGGCGGCGCTGGATACCCTTGATCAGGTCACGCGGCACCTGCTGGCTGTCATCCCGAACGACCCGGATCGGGGCTTGGCCAATGCGACCGTCTATCTCGACTTCTTTGGCCGGATCACGATGGCCTGGCTCTGGCTGCGTCAGGCGCTGGTAGCGGTCCAGGCCTTGTCTTCCTCGGCACTGATCGCCCCGGATCAGGCCTTCTATGCCGGCAAGTTGCAAGCCTGCCGCTATTATTTTCATTGGGAACTGCCCGAAATCCGGACCATGGCTGACTTGCTGCTGACCCTGGACGCGACCTGCCTGGACATGGACGAAAGCTGGTTTTGAACGGAGAAGGGGCAGCGGGAGAATCCCGGTTTGTCCCCGTCGGCCCTTTTCAGCGGGCATGGCCTCCGTTACCTTTATCCCATTCATCCTCACCGACATCCGAGACCCTCATGGCCGACACCGACAGCTCCGGCATCAGCTTCACCGCCTATTACACCAGCGAGGTCTGGCGGCAGCACGGCTTGTCCGCGCCGGCATTTGACTCGACCGAAGGCCGCGCCCTGTTCTGGCTGGGGCGGCCGCTGGAGAAATTCGCGCAGCATGTGCTGGGCATCGGCAATGACATCATGCTGTTGCAGCGTCACCGGATTATTGATGACATCGTCCGCCGCGCCATTCGCGACGAGGGCGTGACGCAAATCGTGGAAATTGCCTGCGGCCTCTCGCCGCGCGGCACCCGGTTTTGCGCCGAGTTTCCGCAAATCACCTATCTGGAGGCGGACCTGCCGGGCATGGCGCGACACAAGGAGCGCCTGCTGGCCGACAGCGGCCTGCTCGACGACCGTCATCGTGTCCGCGCCATCAACATCCTGGAACAGGGCACGCCGGACGCTCTGGATACCGTCTTCCTGCGCGAGCTGGATCATGGCCGCAAGACCCTGGTGATTACCGAGGGACTGGTCAACTATTTCGATCTTGCCACCATAAAGGAGTTCTGGAACCGGCTGGCCGCCGTGCTTTCCACCTACCCCGACGGGATCTATGTGACGGACCTGTACCCCGATTTCAAATGGCACCCGGTGACCCGTTTTGTCGATACCTTCATTCATGGACTGGCTTTTGCCACCCGGAGCCGCGTCAGCCTGCATTTCCGTACCGAGGACTCGATTCGCCAGGGGTTCAGGGAGTGCGGATTCGGACAGACTATCGTGCATATTCCCGAGTCCTACTACGACGTGCTGCCTATCCCGGTGCAACGGATGCCCAGTCTGGTGCGGGTACTGGAAAACCGTATCCGACCGCTGTAGCCGGCGAAGGGACAACGGTGAAAACGGGCGTCAATTTATCTATCAACGCCAAGCTGCGCCTTAACGGTTTCATAACAGTGTCGGAGCGTTCATAATCCAAAAAAGGCCTCTTGAATTCCCAACGATCCGTATTATGACAACTCCGATCAATCAGCCGGTGGACATGCCTGACGTTGATCAGGTCTTCCCGTTGTTTGGCCAGGCCGCCAAAGCAGGAAGCCTCGTACTGGACGCCATTTCAAGGCGGGTGCATCTTTCTGCCGGCATGGCCCGGATGCATGGATTGGGCGAGCAACCCTTTACCTTGCCGGTCATCACCTGGTTCGCCCTGTTTGCTCCCGAAGCCCAGCCTTTTTTATCCTCGCTGCTGCATGGAGAGCTTGAAGCTTGTTCTTCCGCCGTGGCGGAACTGGAACTGCTCAACACCACGCGTATCCACCTCATGATCCAACCCCATCCCGAAAGGGCGCACTGCCTTATGGGGATGGGGTTTCAGCGTGATTGCTGCAGTCATTTGCTCCGCAAGGAGCAAGCCCTCCGTAAATCCGCCGAACTCTGGCCGAAAATCATTGATGAACTGCAAATCGGTCTGTGGAACTGGAATATCCGCACCAACGAAGTGGAAAGGACGCATGAGTGGAACCGCCTGCTGGGTATCCAACCTGGAGAGGAAACCTCAATCAGTCATTGGGAAGACCGCATCCATCCCGATGACCGCGAGTCCTGCGCACAAGCCCTGAAGGACTACTTTGACGGCTGCACCAGTTTCTTCGAGACCGAATACCGTATCCAGTCACCCACGGGCGAATACCTGTGGATTGCTGACCGAGGCAAAATCATTGAATGGGATGAGGAAGGAGAGCCAACCCGCATGAGCGGGTTGGTGATGGATATCAGCACCCGCAAAAACCTGCAGCAACGGCTGCATGAGCGTGAAGTCCAATTCCGCGCCATCTTCAACTCCATGTTCCATTTTGTCGGCTTGCTCAATACGGATGGCACCATCCTCGAATGCAATCAGGCGGTCTATGAATTCAGCGGCTTGCCCCGGGACTACATGAAAGGAGCTCCGATCTGGGAGGGTTACTGGTGGACAACGGATCAGGTACGGATGCAACTCCGGGATTGGGTGGCCCAGGCGGCGGCCGGAGAGTCAGTCAAGCACGAGGTGGAGCTGGTCAACCACACCGGAACACGGTTGAATGTGGAGTTTTCGATCAGGCCCGTCCACGATGATCATGGCAAGGTGATCTGGCTGGTGACCGAGGCCATCGCGGCACGGCCGATCG
>CAZPZK010000373.1:0-3460 GCA_964591095.1 uncultured Moraxellaceae bacterium
GCTGGATGGAGGGCGTCACGGCGGCCCGCGCCGATCACGACAATGCGGCCAATGCCCTGGTCAAGACCGAGGAGTTTTTCGGCTTGCTCGCCAAGCAGGAAGGCCTGCCCTTTATCAAGAGCCTGTTTGGCAACGTGGTCTGGACCGGATTGGAAGACAATGCCCGCATCCTCGGCCTGGCCGGAGGCACCAATCATTACGAGCGGGTTTACCAGCGTTTCGATGAGATCTACCGCAAAGCCGGAGCGCTTGCCAATCCCAACTCTCCGGTCATTCCTCCCCAGGACAGTTTTGACTACCGTTTCATCAAGGGCATGCTGGCCAGGAACAGCGCGGCATCGGCGGCTGCCGCCAAACCGGTTGAAACCTTCAGCCAGCAAGCCTTGAACGAAGCATCCGGCAAGGAGGCGCAGGTGACCAAGCCGGTGACCGTCGGCTTTGCCTCCGGTTCCGCCGATTTGACCAAGCGCGCGCAGAAGACGATTGATGAAGAGATGGTCCCGTTTATCGAGAACAACGGCAAGGCCTACTTTGAAATCAGCGGCAATACCGATGCCACCGGATCACGCGAGGCCAATATGAGCCTGTCGCGCACCCGCGCGGCGGCGGTGGTGGATTACCTGGTCTCGCAATGGGAGTTTCCCCGCGAGCGCTTCAAGATTGTCGGCAACGGCCCTGACAAACCGATCTGCAACGAGGGCTCCGCGGCCGGTGAGGGCATGAGTCTGGAGGAGTGCCGCGCCCTGAACCGTTCCACTCGCGTTGCCGTGTACTCCCGATAAGTCATGGCCGATTTCTGGAATCCCTACGAAACGCTCCCGCCCCGGACACGACGCGGTCTCGGGGTGGGAGCCGTGCTGATCGTGCTGATCGCTTGGGCCGTATTGTCCGGCTCCGGTATGGTCAGTCCCAACAAGCTGCCGGCCCCTTGGGCCGTGATGCAGGCATTGGGCTATTTGTCCTGGCATGATGGAGAAAGCCTGCTGCTGACCGCCACCCTCTGGTCGGTCGGACGCGTGCTGGCGGCGGCGGTGCTGGTGGTGCTGATCGGTATTCCGGTGGGTATCCTGATGGGCGCGGCGCCAAAGGTCAATGCCGTCTTGTCGCCTCTGATTGATCCGTTCCGTTCCGCACCCGTGGTGGCGCTGTTGCCGATCCTGGTGATGTGGCTGGGTATTGGCGAAGCGATGAAAATAGCCTTCCTTTTCATTGGCGCCGTGGTTTACCTGATCCCGATGGTGCGCGATGCCATCCTCGCCGTGCCGCAGAGTTACTGGACCAGCGCCCGTGATCTGGGCGCGACTCCCTGGGAGTGCATCAGCAAGGCCATCGTGCCGATTGCCATGCCGCGTATTGCCGATGCCGTCATTGTCTCGGTATCTGTCAGCTGGACCTACATCACGGTGGCCGAATACGTCAACGCCCGCGAAGGCCTGGGGCAATTGATCCAGAATGCCCGACGTTTCAGCGCCATGGATCAGGTCTTTGCCGGAATCCTCGTGATCATTGCCCTGGCGCTGGTGAGTTATCAGTTGATGGTTATGCTCAAGCGCCGGATGTATCCCTGGGAGGGCACACAATGAATCCACCGGATAACGCCAAGGCGGTTGCAGCGCGGCCGGTCAGCATCGTGGTCCGCAATATTGTTCAGGAATACCCGCGCGCCGAGGGCGGGGTCACACGCATTATCGATAATGTCAGCCTCGATTTTGACCAACCCGGCATCAACATGCTGCTGGGGCCGTCCGGTTGCGGCAAGAGCACCTTGCTGCACATGATGGGCGGTGTTCGGCCTTTTGGCGTGCCCACCCCGACTTCCGGTACCATCCTGATTGACGGTCAGCCCTGTCATGATGCCCATGACGATACGATCATGGTCTTTCAGCGCTATGCCAACCGGCCGGACCTGACCGTTTGGCAAAACGTGGCGCTACCTTTCCGGTTTGCCTTGTGGAAACAGCGGGTGCCGCAGGCGGAATGGAAGGCGCGGGTGAATGAACTGGTGGAAGCCGTCGGTCTTGCCGACAAGAAAAACCATTATCCCCGCCAATTGTCCGGCGGCCAGAACCAGCGGGTTGCCCTGGCGAGGGCCTTGGTCCTGCGTCCGCGCATCCTGTTGATGGATGAACCCTTCGGCGCGCTGGACGCCCAGACCCGCGAAGAAATGCAGTCCTTGCTGATCCGTCTCTACAACGACCATCCCTGCATGGTGATGTTTGTCACCCATGATGTCACCGAGGCCCTGCGGCTTGGCGATCGCGTCATTGTCCTGTCAACGCAACCGGCGGTGGTGGCGGACGACTTCCTGATTACCGAGCCTCGTCCCCGCTCGGCGGCATGGCAGCGCGGTCCGCAGGCCGTGCAGCTGGAAGAGCGTATTCTCAGCCAGCTGCACAAGGTCAGTCCCGGCAAGGGCTCCTTGCGGGTATCGGTATGACGGAGCATTGACGTGAGCGACAAGCCCGAGCCGTCCTATCTGGCGGAAATGCTGAAGAGCCAGACCAACGTCTACGCCTTGCTCACCACCGTGGCGACCGGAGCGGTGCTGTCTATTCCCTTCGGGCTGGGCATGGCGCTGGTTCCGCTGGTGGTGTTTGCCGCTGGAGAAGCGATCGCGGCATTGTATGTCCCGTCGCTGCCGGGCTTCCGCGCCAAGGTGGACAAGGCTTACCGGGACCGTGCGCGACAGGCTGCGCGCTGGCAATTGATGGACGAGATCCGCAAGCGCACGGAGGGCCGCAAGGTCCACTACGGCTCGCTGGAAGCGTATAACCGCATGGTGGATCGTGTGCAGTCGCTTTACCAGTTCGCCCGCGACAACGCCTCCCAGCTATCCGCTCGCGACGTCGAGCGCCTGGACGATTCCACCTTGGATTATCTGGGGATCTGGTTGTCGGCGCTGGTTATTGATGATCGCTCGGAAGCCGTCAGCCAGACCGATATTGACCGTCGCATTCGCGAGCTCGACCGCGAGATTGAACAGGGCGGCCCCGGAACGGACCAGCGCCAGTTGCAGAAGGCCCGCAGCGAATATCAGAACCTGCTCGCCCGCCACCGGCGGATGCTGAGCCGCAAGCGTTCGATCGAAGCTGCCATGCTGTCGATGCCGGACCAGATGGAGGAAATTTACCAGTCGATCGTTTCCGCTCCGACATCCGGTGGCCTGGGTTCCCGTCTGGAGGAGTCCATCGCGCGCTTGCGGCTGGAAGAAGACCTGGAGGCGGAACTGGCGACGGATATCGGCGAAGCCTTGCCATCCTTTGCGATCGGCGGTGCGAGGTCGGCCGCGCGACCGGCGGCGGTCAAGCACTGACCGCGCTGAGGAAAACAGAATCATTGATCCGGCGAAGGAATTCGCCTTTTACGATTACAAGGTACCGAGGACAACATCATGGCTGACAGCAACTTCCTGGCGCGGCTTTCCAACCTGTGGAGCGGGTTTGTATCGCTATGGATTACC
>CAZPZK010000374.1:0-3443 GCA_964591095.1 uncultured Moraxellaceae bacterium
CATCAAGTCGAATCCATGGCTTATGTCGGCGAAACCCCGTGGCACGGCCTCGGCAATCAACTCTCTCCCCACCAGCCCATCGAGGTCTGGGCACGCCAGGCCGGGATGGACTGGAATATCAAGGAAGCCTCTGTCCGCTACTTCACCGAATGCGGCGGCAACCTCGGGGCAATCATGTCCTTCCCGGACAACAAGGTGCTGTTCCGGTCCGATAATCACGAGCCGCTGTCCGTGGTTAGCCAGCGTTACCAGGTGGTGCAGCCCCGCGAGATTCTGGAGTTCTACCGCGACCTGACCGAGATGTCGGGTTTCGAGCTGGAGACCGCCGGGGTGCTCAAGGGTGGGCGCAAGTTCTGGGCGCTGGCGCGTACCGGCAAGGACGGGATCATCAAGGGCGATGACCAGATCAACGGTTACGTGCTGCTGGCTACTGCCTGCGACGGCACCTTGGCGACGACAGCGCAGATGACCAGCATCCGTGTCGTCTGCAACAACACCCTGACGGTGGCGCTGAACGGCGCAACCAACGCAGTGAAGGTGCCTCACTCCACCCGCTTTGATCCTGAAGCGGTCAAGAAGCAACTGGGCATCTCCGTTTCTGCCTGGGATCAGTTCATGTACAGCCTGAAGACGCTCAGCGACCGTAAAGTTAAGAACGTGGAGGCGCAGAACTATTTCTGGAATGTGTTTGCGGATAACGGAACCAAGCCGGGAGCAGCGACCAACGAGCGGGCCATGTCGAAGGCGATGGAACTCTTCGAGGGCCACGGCATGGGGGCCAGCCTGGAATCGTCGCGAGGGACGGCCTTTGGCTTGCTGAATGCAGTGACTCAGTTCGTGGACCATGAGCGGCGGGCGCGAAGCACGGACTACCGGCTGGATTCCGCCTGGTTTGGCCAAGGAGCGACGATCAAGCAGCGGGCCTTGGACAAGGCGCTTGAAATGGTTGCCTGATTTTCTCCCATCGTTAACTTTCCCTAAAGCCCGACACGCTCATCCGTGCCGGGCTTATTTTTTGGAGCTATCGCGATGGCACAAGCCAACGAAGCTGAACCTCGCCTGCCGCAGCCGCCTGCGCGAGTTGCGGCGGTCTGGGGGGCTGTCCTGCACCAGGGCATGATGATTCCGGAGCGGGAGAAATCTCGGGCTGGGACTATCCTCGACCTCTGGGGTTGCGGATGTATTGAGCTGATGCAGGCCATGACCCGCCACTTCCCGCGATTGTGGGCTCAGTTTGATGAAGAACAGCGGCAGGCAATCAAGGCTTCACCGGGTGATGACGAGTTCATGGTGCTGTTCAGTCTGGGGCAATTCATTGGGGACAGTCTGCTCAGGAATAACGGCGTTCCGCCTAGCCCGGCGCTCATTCGCCTTGTCATGATGGAGTTGGTTAGCCGCCATTTCCCCTGCCGTACCTCTGCCTGATCACACCTATTTCAATTCGACTACTCAAGCCCACCGCACTTGTGCCGTGGGCTTCTTGTTTTTGGAGATTCATCATGGTCTGCATCGCATCCACTCCGGTATCGGGCCACCCGATGCCGGTCAGCGTCGCTGCTATTTGGGGCGGCTTTCTGTACGAAGGGTTGTTGGCCCCGGCTAGGGATCAGCAGCGTGTGCGTCTCATCCTGGATGGTTGGGGCTGCGGTTGCCTGGAATTGGTCATGGCTGTCAGCGATTACCTGCCCGGCCTGTGGGCGCAGATCGCCGAGGTCTGGAATCGGCAGGAGGCTGATTTTCCCGGCGTGTTTGAGTATGAGGTCGTTTCTGCCTTCGGCGCGTGGCTGGGCGACTGGCTGTTGGCCCATGACGGTCAATTGCCGGGCCACGATATGGCTACCGAAGAAATTGCCCGCCTGATAACCCGCTTCTTTCATCCTGAGTTACGAGAGTTCTGGCGTGGACCACTGCACCGGGATGCGCCTGTTGCTCCTTCTCACTGAATCCGGTCTCTCTACTAACTCTGTTTGCGTCACCCCTCCCAAACCGCCTGTCTGTGCCCTGTGCCGGACGGGCTTTATTTTGTCTGGAGAAATACCATGAGCCATACCGCTGTCGCGGTTCGTCCGCATCATCAGGCCCTGCGCCTGGTCAACACCAAGTCCCTGAGCCGGGAATCCTGGCTCAACGTCCGCAAGCAAGGCATTGGCAGCAGCGATGCCGCCGCCGCTGTCGGCCTCAATCCTTACCAATCACAGTTGGAACTGTGGATGATCAAGACTGGGCGCGATGCGGAGATGCCGAAGCCCGATCCCTACGATGAAAGCTCCCCGTTGTACTGGGGCAGCCTGCTGGAACCCATTGTCGCCCAGCATTACACCAAGCACACCGGGCGCAAGGTGCGGCGGATCAATGCCGTGCTGCAACACCCGGACCCGGACAAGGCCTGGATGCTGGCTAATCTGGATTACACGATCGTCGGGGTTGATGAGGTCCAAATTCTGGAATGCAAAACCGCCGGAGAGTTCGGGTCGCGCCTGTGGCGGGATGGGGTTCCGGAGTACATCCAATTGCAGGTGCAGCATCAACTGTCCGTGACCGGCAAGCAGGCGGCGGATATTTGTGTGCTGGTCTGCGGGCAGGAAATCCGCATTCACCGGATTGAGCGCGATGATGTGCTGATTGCCAAACTGGTGGAGCTGGAACGGCAATTCTGGCGCTACGTGGAGTCGGATACGCCGCCCCCGGCTGACGGCTCCGAGTCAGCGGGCAAGGCGCTGCGTTACTTGTATCCCCAGGATGCCGGAAACACGCTCGACCTGTCGGAAGATATTCACTTGTCCGTGGCTTTCGTCGATCTGGTTAAGGTTCGGCAGGAGCTGGCCGACAAGACCCAGGTTGAGGAAACCCTGAAGCAGCGTATCCAGCAACGCATGGGCGACGCCAGCCGGGCGATCTTCGCTACAGGCAGCGTGTCATGGAAACGGAGCAAGGACAGCACCGGCCTTGATACCACCACCTTGCTGAAGGACCAGCCTGAAATGCTAACCCGTTATCCCCTGACTCGGCCCGGTAGCCGCCGCTTCATCATCAACAACTAACCCCTTGCCTCAACGGCATAACGCCCGCCCCGGCTTCACCGGGCGCGGGCTTCTTTTTATTCGTTTCGAGGAAACCATCATGATTAAAGGTCTCGCTATCACGCCGCCCATTCTGGGGCGCATCAGTATCGGTCGCGTCGTTGAAAAGAACGGCAAGCGACTTCCCGAAAAGGATGATCAATTCACCATTACCACCCAGGTCCAGAACAAAGACGGATGGCTGCTGCATCCGCTGGATGAAGAGCATCGTAAGGATGCACCCGGCAACAAGCTGCGCTCAATTCCGGTACGGATGCTGTTCAACGATCCGGACCTTAACCTGCGGGCAGAGTATTCGATGTTCGACCGCCAGACTGGGCGACCACTGTGTGTCGGCAACGGGGAGCAGTGCCGGCGCTTTAC
>CAZPZK010000375.1:0-3438 GCA_964591095.1 uncultured Moraxellaceae bacterium
GGACCGCAACGGGGTCTTTGACGGCCGGATGATGGCGGTGGCCTTCAGCCTGTTGCGCGAAAACGATCTCTACTGGAACTATTACGTCCAGAACTACCTGAAGGGGGAACGTCCGATTCCCTTCGACCTGCTGTACTGGAATTCCGACTGCACCAACCTGCCGGGCGCGACCCACAAGTTCCTGCTGCGCGAATTCTATCTGGGCAACAAGCTGCGCCAGCCCGGTGCGCTGACCGTGGCGGGGGAGAAGATCGACCTCTCGACCGTGAAAACGCCTTCCTTCGTGCTGGCCACGCTGCAGGATCACATTGCCAAGTGGCGCACCTGCTATCCGTCCACGCAGGTGCTGGGCGGACCGGTGAAGTTTGTGCTGGGGGAGAGCGGCCACATTGCCGGGGTGATGAATCCGCCCGGCGGCAAGTACGGCTACTACGTACACGACGGCTATCCCGCCAACCCCGACGAGTGGTACGCCGCCGCGCAAAAGCAGAACCGCAGCTGGTGGCTGGAGTGGCAATCCTGGATTGCTCCCTTTGTCGGCGACGAAGTGCCCGCCCGGATGCCGGGCGCCAACGGTTGGCCGATGCTGGGCGACGCGCCGGGGAGCTATGTCAAGGTGAAGGCCGAGGAAGTGCTGCGAGCTGGGTGAGGTTTTTTCTATCGCCAGGTCAGGGGGCTTCGGCCCCCTTATACTTTTGCTGATGGCCATGAATCAGTTGTTGTCGGCGAACCCCTGGCAGAGAGAAGGCGACAGGGTAAAAAAGGGGAGTCGTAGGGCTCCCCAAGGCTTCCGGGAGGGAGCAGGACCGACTACTGCATGTACTGGCCGCCGTTCACCGGCAGGTTGGCGCCCGTGATGAATCCGGATTCCTCCGCCTTTTGCATGAATACCCTCACGGAGTGTAATGGTTTCGTGCATTTTGATTTCGGGCGTGTGTCATCGGCATGAACGGAATCTGACGGCAAGGTGACGCCGGCCAGTAATGGGATTGTCCGGGTAATTCCGGTATTGTGGGAGTATTGAAGTATTTCTTCCTGGTGATAAGGAGTCCGCGTCATGACCCAAGTTAGCCCGACCCTTCTGGAAAATCTGACCTTTGATGAACTGCAGCCCGGCCAGTCGGCCTCCCTGCAACGGACGCTGACCCCGGAAGCGGTCCGCGAATTTGCGCGGGTTTCCGGCGACGTCAATCCGGCCCATCTGGATCCCGAGTACGCCGCCGGCACGCCCTTCGGCACCGTCATCGGTCACGGCATGTGGAGCGGGGCCCTGATCTCCGCGCTGCTGGGTACCCGTTTCCCAGGGCCGGGAACAATTTATCTGGGCCAGGAACTGAAATTCCATCGGCCGGTGCATATTGGCGACACGGTGACCGTCACGTTGACGGTGCGCGAGAAGGATGACCGCAAGAAGCGCGTGGTGCTGGATGCCGAGGTTTGCAACCAGAACGGCGAGCGGGTGGTCAGCGGCGTATCCACCGTGCTGGCGCCGACCGTGAAGGTTTCCCGGCCGGCGATGGCGCTGGACTGATCCGGTTCAGGCCATGATGTGGCGGCCGCCGCCAGATATCGGATGCTCGATTCCAGCGCCGTCTTGACCGGTCCCATCAGGTTGTAATGCTCGACGACCCGTTCGGCGCCATGGAAGCTGACAGTCAGCAGGCAGCCGCCATTTTCGAATGGACTGCTCGTTGGCGATGCCCACGACCAGACCGCGTTTGTTCTGGAGGGAAAAGGCGTTGAGCGGTGACATGAGGACTCCCGGGAACGGTGATGAGTAATGCAACATCCCTAACAATTCCCGATGACAGTCTGATGTAGCCGTGGTTTGAAATTTGCAGGGTTACGGATTGTCCGGCCAATGGCCGACGCAATTGTTCCGGGCATGATAGGATTCGCCCCGATTTTGTGCATTCCCTGGAGACTTCCGTGACGGTCTACGTTCCGCCGGCCCCCCATTCCTCCCGCCCCGAGCCGACAGTGTCCCGTCTGGAGAGCGGCTCCGTGTTGCCGATCCATCCAGACCGCGACCGGCTGTTCAATGAGCTTCATACACGGCCGTTCCCGGTGCTGGAACAGGGTTCCCGGGTGTCACAGGTGGCACTGCTGCATGGCGGTCGCGAAGTTACGGCCGAGTACGATCATATCCGCGTCCTGTGCGAACGGTATTCCATCCTGCCGCCGTCGCCGGGGTCCTCCTGCTATTACCAGAATTTCGGGGGTTTCGAGCTGCGCTGGGAGCGACACACCGAGTTTTCCACGTATACCTTTATCCATCGCGTGGACGGCCCCGAACCTTTCCAGCGCACGGCGCTGTCACTGCTGCCGTCCGGTTGGCTGGCCGAGTTGCCAGGCGAGGTGATCAGCGGACTGCATATCGAAATCCACGCCATGCCCGATCCGGCACCGGTGGCGGATGTCCTGCGGCATTATTTCGAGGGGCAACGGCTGGTCAGCTCTTGGGTAATTGACCGCAAGGCCCGGTTGTGGACGGCCTACCGTATCCATCAGGACGGGCTGGGACGCGTGCTGATCCTCAACGCCGGACTGAATCCTTGCCAGTTGGGACGCTTGGTGCGGCGACTGCTGGAATTGGAGACCTATCGGATGATGGTGCTGCTGGCCTTTCCGATGGCCCGAGGCATCGCCCCGGAAGTGGCGGGCATGGACCAGCAGCTGGCGACCATCAATGAACAGATCAATGCCATCCGCGGTCTGGACGACGAGCGCCGGCTGCTGGGACAACTGTCCACGCTGGCGGCCCGGATCGAGCACCTGCGTTCGGATACCAACTTCCGGTTTTCGGCGGCTCGCGCATATTACGAACTGGTGCTGTCCCGGCTTGAGGAATTGCGCGAACAGGAAGAGCCGGGCATGCAGACTTTCAACGAGTTTCTGCCGCGCCGTCTGACTCCGGCATTCCGTACATGCGAGGCGGTCAGTGGTCAATTGGATGATTTGTCCAAGCGTATCGACCGCGCCAGTGAACTGCTGCGAACCCGAGTGGACCTGACGCTGGAAGCCCAGAATCAGGATCTGTTGCAGTCGATGAACCAGCGCAGCCAGATGCAGTTGCAGTTGCAGCAGGCGGTGGAAGGGCTATCGGTGGTGGCAATCAGTTACTATCTGGTGGGCCTGGTCAAGTACATGGCCGGTTCGCTGCATGAAATGGGTTGGCTGGAGCACCACGATCTGGTGGTAGGGCTATCAGTGCCTGTGTGCGCTTTTCTGGTATGGCGAGGCGTGCATCGCTTGCGCAAAGGGTTGACGGGGTGAACGATGCGGGGCTTTAGGCCCCTATTGGTCTTTCTGGGCAGGTGGCAACAGCCGGAAAAAGAAAAAGGCGCTGATAATTCAGCGCCTTTTTCGATATTTGGCTCCCCGACCTGGGCTCGAACCAGGGACACACGGATTAACAGTCCGTTGCTCTACCGACTG
>CAZPZK010000376.1:0-3435 GCA_964591095.1 uncultured Moraxellaceae bacterium
CCCATTGAACGCGGTCGGATCCGGCGGCGTGTCCTCGTCCACCCAGCCGCCCTCTCCCTCGCCATAGACGCTGGTGGAGGACACCCAGAACACCCGGCGCGGACTGAACGGCTCCAGCGCATCGCGGATATGCGCCTGCCCCTGCAGGTAGGTGCGCTCGTAGCCGGCCTCGTCCGGGGTATCCGGACTGAGCAGGATGAAGACGTAATCCGGTGGCGGCATCCCCGCCAGCGTAAAGGGTCCAGTGACATCCGCCCGCAGCGCGCGCATGCCGGGCAGGGTCCGCGCCGAACGGCGGACGCCGGTCACGTCATGGCCGGCGTCCGCCAGCGCCCGCGCCAGGCGACCGCCGGTGTCGCCACAGCCGATAATCAGCACATTTGCCATAATTTGACGGAATTCAGTATGTTAAAGTGGGAAAAAACCGGAACGCATTCCAGCCCATGACCCTAACCGATTTGCGCTATCTCGTCACGCTGGCGGAAGTGAAACACTTCGCCCGCGCCGCCGCCGCCTGCTTCGTCTCGCAGCCGACGCTGAGCATCGCCATCAAGAAACTGGAAGACGAGCTGGATGTCAGCCTGTTCGAGCGCCACCGCCACGAAGTGCTGGTGACGCCCGCCGGGGAACGTATTGTCGCGCAGGCACAGCGGGTGTTGCAGGAAGCCGCCTTGCTGAAGGACATGGCCCGCGCCGAACGCGATGAATTCGCCCAGCCGCTGCGGCTGGGGGCCATCTTCACCGTCGCGCCCTACCTCTTCCCGACGCTGGTGCCCGCGCTGCATGAAAGTGCCCCGGCGCTGCTGCTCTATCTGGAAGAAAATTACACCCACGTCCTGACCGAGAAACTGTCCGCCGGGGATCTGGACGTGATCCTGATCGCCACCGACGAAGACCTGCCGGAAACGCACAGCCGCACCCTGTTCCATGAAAGCTTCCGCCTGCTGCTGCCGCGCCGTCATCCCTGGGCCGCGCGCACTTCGGTCAGCGCCGCCGAACTGGACGACGCGCCGATGCTGATGCTGGGCGAAGGCCACTGCTTCCGCGACCAGATCCTGTCCGCCTGCCCGGTCAGCCACGCCCGCCTCTCCAACGGCAACTCGCTGGAAACGTTGCGGCACATGGTGGCCAACGGCCTGGGCCTGACGCTGATCCCCGCCATCGGCGAACCCTACCTGCTTAACGACAGCCTCTGCGCCATCGACGTGAACCCCGCGCCCGGCCGCGACATCATCGCCGTGTGGCGGCGGCGCTTCCCCCGGCCGCAGGCGGTGCAGGCGCTGCTGGACGGTCTGGCCGCGCTGACCGTTCCCGGCAGCCGGGCCGCCTGATGGAAGTCCTGGCCCACACCGCCCTGCACCACCTCAAGGGCGTCGGCGACGCCGTGGCGCAGAAACTGGCGAAGCTGGACATCACCACGGTGCAGGACCTGCTGTTCCACCTGCCGCGCGACTACGAGGACCGCAGCCACATCACCCCCATCGCCGGGCTGGCCATCGGCCGCAGCGCCCTGCTGGAAGGGGACGTGCTGGCCGCCGAGGTCGTCACCGGCCGCCGTACCTCGTTCGTGGTGAAATTCTCCGACGGCAGCGGGCAGATCACGCTGCGCTTTTACCACTTCTACGCCGGACAGAAACAACAATTCCAACCCGGCCGGCGCCTGCGCGTCTTCGGCGAAGCGCGGCTGGGGGCCAGCGGTCTGGAGATCTATCACCCCGACTACCAGAGCGTGACGCCCGGCGAGCCGCTGCCGCCGGCCCGCCTGACCCCGATCTATCCCACCACCGAGGGCCTGACCCAGGCCAAGCTGCGGCAACTGGTGGCGCAGGCGCTGACGCTGCTGACGCCGCAATCGCTGCCGGAACTGCTGCCCGACGCCGTGCAGTTGCGCTACCGCCTGATCGACGCCCTGCGCACCGTGCACAATCCGCCCGCCGACACCCCGCGCGAACAGCTGCTGGCGGGCACACACCCCGCGCAGCAACGGCTGGCCTTCGAAGAACTCACCGCGCATCAGGTCAGCCTGGCACAGCGCCGCCACCATATCCGCTCGCAAAAAGCCCCCGCGCTGCCCTTTGAAACGCCGCTGGCCGCGCAACTGCTGGAACGGCTGGGCTTCCGCCTGACCGGCGCGCAGCACCGCGTCTGGAACGAAATCGCCAACGACCTGCGCAAACCGCACCCGATGTTGCGGCTGGTACAGGGTGACGTCGGCGCAGGCAAGACCGTGGTCGCCGCGCTGGCCGCCTGCCACGCCGTCACCGGCGGCTGGCAGGTGGCGCTGATGGCCCCCACCGAAATCCTGGCCGAACAGCACTTCGTCAACTTCAGCCGCTGGTTCTGCGCGCTGGGCGTGCCGGTGGCCTGGCTGAGCGGCAAGCAGGGGGTGAAGGAGCGGCGGCTGTCGCTGGAGCGGGTGCAGTCCGGCGAAGCGCGCATCGTCGTCGGCACGCATGCGCTGTTCCAGGAAAGCGTGCAGTTTGAAAAGCTGGGGCTGGTGATCATTGACGAACAGCACCGCTTCGGTGTGGACCAACGGCTGGCGCTGCGTGAAAAGGGCCTGGCCACCGGCTACAGCCCGCACCAGCTGGTGATGACCGCCACCCCCATTCCGCGCACGCTGGCGATGAGCGCCTACGGCGATCTGGACACCTCGGTGATTGACGAACTGCCGCCCAACCGCACCCCGGTCACCACCGTCGCGCTGGCCGACACCCGCCGCGAGGAAGTGATCGACCGCGTGCGCGCCAATTGCGAGCAGGGACGGCAGGCCTATTGGGTGTGCACGCTGATCGAGGAGTCCGAGCAGCTGGAAGCGCAGGCCGCCGAAGCCACCTTCGCCGAATTGCAGATGCTGCTGCCGCACCTGAAGCTGGGGCTGGTGCACGGCCGCCTGAAGCCGCCCGAGAAGCAGTCGATCATGATGGAATTCAAGGACGGCAAGCTGGACCTGCTGGTGGCGACGACGGTGATCGAAGTGGGCGTGGATGTGCCGAACGCCTCGCTGATGATCATCGAGAACGCCGAGCGGCTGGGCCTGTCGCAGCTGCACCAGTTGCGCGGGCGCGTGGGGCGCGGCAGCGCGGTAAGTTATTGCGTGCTGCTGTATCACGCGCCGTTGTCGGCGATGGGCCAGGAGCGGCTGACGATCATGCGCAGCACCTGCGACGGTTTTGTGATTGCGGAGAAGGATCTGGAACTGCGCGGACCGGGCGAGGTGCTGGGGACGCGGCAGACCGGGCTGGTTGGGTTCCGGGTGGCGGACCTGGTGCGGGATGCGGGGATGCTGAAAGCGGCGCAGCATCTGGCGCGCAAGCTGGAGCAGGATTCGCCGGTGCAGGCGGAGTCGCTGGTGCGGCGGTGGTTGCCGCAGGCGCCTAGGTATAGTGTGGTTTAGGCTCATGTTCATCGCCCACCTCCCCTCCGGCTATCTCC
>CAZPZK010000377.1:0-3424 GCA_964591095.1 uncultured Moraxellaceae bacterium
GCAAGTCCTCCGCCAGCAGCTTCGCCAGCTTGCCGCCCAGCAGCGGCACATCCACCCGGATCTCGAAATCCAGCGTTTCCACCATGGCCCCGTCCGCTTCCGCCAGTTTAAGTCCGCAATCAATGCGCACCGGCAGCCCCGTGAATTCAATTTCCACCGAGCCCGTGCCCGACCGGCGATCCCAGCGGTCGGTCTGCACCAGCGTGATTTCGCCCGGAAACCAGCCGCGCGCAAAAGCCGGCACCGGAATTTCCGCCGGGACGGTGCGGCTGACGCGGATATGGAATTGGCCGTCCTCATCGCCGGTGTCCAGCACCCGGATGTCGCGGGCGTCTGTGGCGGCGTACTTGGCGGGGTAGAAGGCCGGGTTGGCATAGGCGCCCAGTACCCGGTCGGCGGGCAGGCTGTGGCGGATGGTTTCACGGAATTTCATGGCGATTGCTCAGACCCGGCGGCAAGGACATGAGCAATGATAACATTGATCCCGGCGCGCTTCACACGTACTGCGGCAGCATCCCCATCGTCACCGCCGTGTCCTTGGCGAATTTCACCTTCAGGTCATCCGCCAGCAGCTTCTCCAGCTTGCCGCCAATCAGCGGCACATTCACCTTGATGTCGAAGTGCAGGTCCTCCAGAGCCTTGCCCGCCACATCCTTCAGCAGCAACTCGCAATGCACCCGCACCGGGATGCCGACGAATTCGATATCCAGCGAGCCCGTGCCTTTTTCCAGATCCCAGGTATCCGTCTGGATCAGCGTGATGTCCTGCGGCACCAGGCTGCGCGCGAAGGAGGGAATGGGTACGTCGGTGGGCACCTTGCGGCTGACCTTGATCTGGAAGCGGCCGTTGCCCTTTTTCATGTCCAGCACGCGGATGTCGTGCGCGCCGGTGGCGGCGTACTTGGCCTCGAAGAAGGCGGGGTTGCTGAACACGGGCAGCAATTGGGCGCTGGTCTGCGGGTAGTCGATGCGTTCGCTGTATTTCATGGGGACTCCGGGGTCGGGCGGCGCGCATCCGATGAACGGGGCTTGCGGGCCGGAACATAATCGCACAATATACGTAACAACGTTGTATCGTTAAATTAACAGCGTCGCGCCGATCCCGCAAGCACCGCCCGTCGAAACTTCCCCGGAAGCGGCGGCCGGAGCGGTCGGTTCCGCGTCGGCATATTGGAAAGGGGAAACGAAATGGCGGCACCGCGTCGTATAGTGATTACCGGCGGATCGTCCGGTCTGGGACTGGCGCTGGCCCGCGCCTGTGTGCTGCGGGGCGATCACGTGGCCTTGCTGGCCCGCGATCCGGTCAAGCTGGAGCGCGCCGCCGAAGAGCTGCGCCTGCTGCGCTCGACCGCGCGCGTCGCGGTCAGCGCCACCGATGTCCAGAACCCGGCGGGCCTGCAGCAGGCGTTCGAACAGATCGCCAAGGCGCTGGGCGGCATCGACATCCTGGTGAACTCCGCCGGGGTCTTGCGCGAGGGCTATTTCGAGACCCTGCCGCTGCGGGTGCATCGCGAGGTGATGGACATCAACTACTTCGGCACGCTCAATACCATTCATGCCATCTTGCCGCACCTCAAGCAGTCCGCGCAGCCGCGCATCGTCAACATTGCCTCCATCGCCGGGTTGACCGGCGTCTTCGGCTACAGCGCCTATTGCGCCGCCAAACACGCGCTGGTGGGCCTGTCGGAAGTGCTGCGTTACGAGCTGGCGCCGCAGGGCATTGTCGTGCAGCTGGTCTGCCCGCCCGAATTCGATTCCCCGATGGTCGATGAACTCGACCGCACCCGCACCCCGGAAAACCGCGAACACACCCTGACCATTCCCAAGGTGGCGGTGGAGGTGATCGTCGCCGAGGTGCTGCGCGCCCTCGATCACCGCCAGTTCCTGACCGTGCCGGGGCGCCTCGCGCGCCTGACCTCGCTGGGCCTGCGCCATTTCCCTGCCCTCAGCCGCTTCATCGGCGACACGCGGGTGCGCAAGGCCTACGTCGGCCCCATCCTTTGACCGGAGCAACAGCATGTATTCATTAAGCGGAAAAGTGGTCGCCATTACCGGCGCGGGCAACGGCATCGGTCGCGCGCTGGCGCTGGCCTGCACCGCGCGCGGCGCGCAACTGGTGCTCAGCGACATCAAGGAAGCCCCCCTGCGGGAAACGGCGCAACGGGTGGAGAAACTGGGCGGCCGGGCGGTGATCCGCGTGGTGGATGTGGCGAAGCGCGACGAAGTCGAGGCTTGGGCCGCCGCGGCCGCCGCCGAGCTGGGCGGGGTGGACGTGATCATCAACAACGCCGGGGTGGCGCTGCTCGACACGCTGGAAGACGTGCCCTACGAGGAGTTCCGCTGGGTGTTCGACATCCTGTTCTGGGGCGTGGTGCACGGCACCCGCGCCTTCCTGCCGCAGGTGCGGGCGCGCCGGGGCGTGGTGGTCAATCTGGGCAGCATCCATTCCTTCATCGCCGCGCCCAACAACGGCCCCTACTGTTCCGCCAAGAGCGCCGTGCGCGGCTTCTGCGACGCGCTGCGGGAAGAAGTGCGCGCCGACGGCGTGCAGGTGCTGCTGGTGATGCCCGGCGGTATCAGGACCGAGATCGTGCGTAATTCCAAAGTACGCAAATTCATCAATGCGGGGGCGTCTCAGGAAGACGTCCACCGTGCCCACAACGCCGCTTCGCTAACCTCGCCGGAACAGGCGGCGCGCATCATCCTCGACGCGGTGGAGGCCCGCAACCCCCGGCAACTGGTCGGCATCGATGCGGTGTTCTACGACGGCCTGACCCGGCTGATGCCGTCGCTGGCGCACCGCCTCTACGCCTGGGGCGCGCGCCGCCTCGCCGTGCAGCACTGACCGTTTTCGGAGACCGAACCATGTCCGTCATTGATTCCCGCATTTCCCTGAAAGGCCTGAAGCGGCGCTTCGCCACCGCCACCCTGCCCACCGAGGCCCAGCGCCGCGGTTTCTGGAAGGCGCGCTTTATCGGTCCGCTGTGGCTGCGGCTGGGCGGCATGCCCAGTTGCTATCTGGGCGGCCTGTGGGGCTGGCTGGGCAAGAAATTCCTGACGGCGGACAGCGCCACCAATGTGCTGGCTCGCGGCGCGGGCACCATCGACGCGCTGTCGATGCAGGCGCGGGTGCAGCCCTCGGCGCTGGACGGCGGGGCGGTGGTGGCGCTGACCTACGGCGCGTCCGGGCCGATACCCTGGCGCTGGGTCACCGACGAGCTGCGCGCCCTGGACGAGCACACCCTGCTGGGCATGACCCGCCTCGACCTGCCGCTGCTGCGCCGTTTTGTCTTCCCTTTCCTGCTGGAGCGCGAACCGTCATGAACTCCGAATTCGATTACGACGTGCTGATTGTCGGCTCCGGCTTCGGTGGCAGCGTCAGCGCGCTGCGGCTGGCCGAGAAGGGCTGGAAGGTCGGCGTGCTG
>CAZPZK010000378.1:0-3422 GCA_964591095.1 uncultured Moraxellaceae bacterium
GGGCGTAGCGCAGCCTGGTAGCGCACTTGCATGGGGTGCAAGGGGTCGCGAGTTCAAATCCCGCCGTCCCGACCAAACAAATCAACGGGTTACAGATGAAAGTCTGTAGCCCGTTTTTGTTTTTTGCTCAAAAATTAGTCATTCGGGTACAACATCGGGTACAACTTGGCAGATGCTACTTGTGAGGGCCATCTCCTATGATCGTATGGTGTTGTGCATGTCGCTCAAGTAATTGTTGTGTTCATTGCGCATATGGCCCATTGGGCGGGCTTCAAGACTCGCGGCCCTGGCTTGCCGCGCCAGGGGTAAAAGCCGCTGGGTGAGGCATGGAGGCACATCCGGCACCCGGCAAAGTCGGTCCCATGCCGGAACATGAAGGTGTACTTCACTTCTGGTTTTTCGCGAAGTTTGCCGCCGCCTTTTTTAGAATCGCCAGATCCTCGGTTTGTTCAGCCAACACGCGCTTGAGTCGAGCATTCTCGGCCTCCAGTTCGCGGGTACGGACATCACTTTTTGCTCCTGCTGAGCCTTGCTGCGCCAGGCATAAAGCTGTGCAGCTTGTAGACCCAACTGACGGGCGGCCTCGGCGGCTCCGACACGATCAGCCAGCGCCAAGGCATCCTGTTTGAAGGCCGGAGAGAAGCGGTTACGTGTAGAGTTCTTGGGGGATGCTGTTTTGCTCATGGTTCACCTCGGTTTGCAAATTTACTTGCTTAACAGGGTGTACGCTCTTTCTGGGTAGGATCAGTGTTCCTGATCCTCGACAACCTGCGGGTGCATCACAGCAAGAAGGTGCGGGAGTGGCTGGAAAAGCATGCGTCACTGATCGAGCTATTCTTCCTGCCCACTTACTCCCCGGAACTGAATCCGGATGAGCACTTGAATTGCAGCCTGAAAGCGCAGGTTCATGGCTGGAAACCCGCCAAGAATCGCGACGAGTTGGAGAGCCGGTTTCGCGGGGCGGTGATCAAACTGCAGAAACGTCCGGTACGTGTGCGGTCCTATTTCAGGCACCCGAGAATACAATATGCTGCCGCATAATCACGGAATGAGCCTATTGGATTGCCGGTTTAATAACTGATTCTCTGTTGCCCGTGTTATTTATGCGGAGAGGTTATTACTTTTTAAGTTCAGCGTGCCTTTCCGAAATGAGCTTTTCTAAAACTTCCGAAGGCTTGCAGCCATAGTTTTCGGCCAACCAATCGAGCCGTTCTCTGGTCTTGAGCGACAGCGGAAGGTAATAGGGTTTTTTTGCATTTCCGGAGTCGCGGTATTTTTTTTGGCTCCAGGTTTTTTTCATTTTTTCAATAAATAAAGTTCTTTCGGCAGGGTGCTGATAATATGCCATGCTGTCAAATGCAGACATTACAGCACCGTAACACTCGGAGTCATTTGTTGGTGTAGGGATATTTTTGTATCCTTGTGATTGCAGGTAATTAAATGCCCAACTCAACTGTTCAGAGTTACGTTTATCAATCCAGTTGGTCCTTGAGTCTTTTTCAATTAAAGCTGCCCACTCTTTCTTTTTATTTAGAATAAATTCAATTTTATAATCCAGATTATGTGGCCATTTATCTAATGCTGCAATAATAGAATCATAACGAAGTTCGACGTGAGTTGTCTGAATCAACGGCATTTCAGGTGGATTAAATTGACTATTAATGAACCTTGCTGGAGAGGCTGGAGTGGACTGAAAAGGGAGAGTAAATGGATTTCCTAGGTTAAATATAGCCCATATTAGTTGCCGCTGATTATCACGATCTATCCAGGCTGTTATTTCATCAGGAATAATGGCGTTTTTGCGAGCAATTATTATCGACTTCTCAAAAGACTCAGGGTTCTGATTTCTTTTAATCGCATCAGCCATCATCCTGACCCGCTGGATATCACTGAAATTGCTGTATGGCTGAGGCTGTATGCCCTGCCAAAGATCATTTCCATACCATTGGTCAAGGAATGACCACAACCAACGAAGATCGCGAAGTGTGAATTTTTGCATGCTCGCAGGGAGTGGCGATGGCGACCTGTCGATTGATGACCTCATAGGCATGAACGGCTCCAAGTATTAACTACAGTGTAGATACGACATTAGTATCACTTTTAGAAAAGCATGTCAATTTATAGACAAATATTCACATAATTTCTGATTGATTTCCGCATGAAAAGTGAAGCATTCTTGAAGGTGAAAGCTGACAATTTTCATTGTATTGCAATGTTTCCAGCATTGATTGACATACTCAGCGCCGATTACTATTGAAAGCACCATTAAGATAGAAAAGATCTGACATGATCCCTTTGCTAGAAAAATTGTTATGTTCCAGTTGAGATCCTGCGATAGGCTGTAGCTTGCAGTGCTGAGCGATCTTCACCTTGCGGCGCAGTTGGTCTGGGAAAGAGAAAAGTTCCGGTGCCATGTTATGTAGTTGGCCACTACGAAACTTTATTTAGCTTCAGAGTTGGCTTTCGTTTTTTTCTGATCCCGCCAGTTTGTAAAACTTGGGTTTCCCCGGTATACGTCACGGTTGGCTAAAATAGTCACTCTGATGTTTCGGCTATTAAAGCGAGCTTGGTGCTTGGTCGGCTTGTCTGTTATAGCTATATTTATTTACCTGTAACAAAACCACAAAGAGACCAACATCTTTTCAGGTGGAGAGGGATGGTACTCCAAGTAAGAAATCCACCTGATAGAGGGGCTGATAAAATGTAGAAGATGTAAGTAAGTTATAAATTATCAATATGAGCATCATGTGGACATCAATCCCACCTGAGGACGCACACATGAAACACCCGATTAATCCCAATCTGTCCCTGACTCAAGAACCTGTTTGGAATGGTCTGCCGGTACTTAGCCAGCGAGGATATTTGGTGGAGCATTACCTTTATCGTATTTACCAGGTGATTATTAATGCACTTGCTGAACACCATCGGACCACTGTATTTCGTATTGACTTGAAGTTTCCGGCGATGTGTTACGAACCGGATTCTAGAGTCATTACGCGATTTTTCGAGTCGTTGAAGTCTCAGATTCGGGCAGATACTCAGCGAAAAGAGCGCCTGTATCCGCGCGTTCATCCGTGTAAAATGCGATATATTTGGGTGCGCGAGCGCAATACTTCCCAAATATGGCATTACCACGTTGTCGTATTCCTCAACTCGGACCGTTACAAGGTATTGGGGCGATACAAGAGTCCTGAGGAATATCTACGTGATGATGCCCCTCAAATAACCAATCAGAACATGTCTGACCGATTCCGAAAGGCGTGGGCAAGTGCATTGGGCATACCTTTAATCAATGCGATTGGCCTGGTCCACTTTGCCGGTGTAAACGGTATGGATATCAGTCATCCTCTGTTTCAAGCGCAGTTGAATGAGGTATTCAGTCGGCTGAGTTACCTTGCCAAGGCGGCTACGAAGCACTATGG
>CAZPZK010000379.1:0-3385 GCA_964591095.1 uncultured Moraxellaceae bacterium
GGGTAGCTGGCTGTAGAACCTGTGACGCTTCCTGCAAGCGCCCGGCCAAAACTCGCTGTGCGTGCTCCAATTCCGCAGGCGCAGCGACTTGTACTGCTTGGCGTGCGCGGTGGATATTGAGATGTCTGGAGTTCGGCAATCGAACCTCGTCGCGTACCACCACAACCCCTGTCACTACTTTGGCAGCGCCACTGGCGTAGGTCTTAGATTTGCGGCCCTGAGTGCGCAGCCCGTGATTCCCGATAGTTTGGCGTACTGCGCCCAGCAGGGCCTTAGTGGCTGCTGCACCGGAGATCGTCACATCGTCAACATAAGCAGTCATCTTGCAGCCTACGCTCAGCGCCGCTTGAGAAATTTCGTCGAACATGTGACGTTTTGCAAGGAAGGCGACCCGCCCACTAAGGGAGCTTCCTGTAGGGAGATGCAACTGCTTGTAGCAGCAAAGATCAGCCAGCCGGTGAGCCACATCAACCGCGCACTCGAAGTCATCCAGAAACATGCGGAAAACCGCTTGGCGAGTTACGCTGGGATAGAAGCGTCTTATGTCGGTCTTAATTAGCGGGGTGTCCCCTCTATGGGCGCGGGCGTTATCAGCGTAGGAACGTCCCTTCTGTGAATATACATAGTCTGGGAGCTCGATCCTGGACAGCAGCACTCCGATGCGCCTATGTACTTGGGCCAGCCACCCGTGGGGCGCTTGAATTTCGCGTCCCTTGTCATTGGTCCAGACGCGGTAGTGCTTGACGTCAAGTAGCTTTGGCATCGCCTCCCACTGCACGCCGAGAACAGTCTCGAACTTCCCCTTGCCTCGTAGGCGGTAAAGCGGAGACCGTTCAAGCGGGTAGCGCTTAGGCGTGCTTTTGGATTGCATCGCGCTCTTCAAGCCATTCCAGCAGACGAAGAATCTTGTCTGCTGCTCCTACGCGCAGCTTGCCGCTGCGCCTTCCTTCTCCGTCCATCGACTCAGAGAACAGAAGGATGGACGACGTGGGCATCTTAAAGATTTCAGAATATTTTCCCAGCAGGTCTAACTGCGGTGCTTTGTCGCCGCTTTCGATCTCGCTCAGGTACGAGTTGGAGATGCCAAGGCGCTTCGCCAACTCAACTTGTGTCAGTTGGTGATACGTCCTTAGTAACCTCAGTGCCCGATTCAACATGTCCAGTACCTTTTTTTGAAAGAGAAGGGGTGCCGAAGAGCCTTAAAACTTGTCGATGACCTTCGCGATCTCGGACACTAGACGAACCAGCGCGAACGCCAGTCGGATAGTGCCGGGACGCGTCAGCCATGACCATCGGCTCTTCAGCGCTCGCCGCTTGGGAGGCTTCTGAACGTCAATCTGCATGACTGTTCTCCTTGGCTACACCAACCGACACCCACGCGGGATTGCGTAGTGCCGTGGCTGTCGTCCGTAACCAAGCAGAGCAAACGACGGCTTTACCCCTTCACTTCTCTAACGCCTGTCCGGGGGTCGTCCCGGACAGGCTCGCACTGGCAGTGCAGGGAATGGGTATCCGGCAGGCGGCGTACCGTAGCACCAGTGAGCCAGGCGAGTTGCCGAGGTCTTGCGACCTCACAGAGTGCCGAAGCACCCCTCAGAATCGACAGTTATCTCTGTCAGCCTCGGTCATGAATATACACCAACTTTCGCTGTTAGCGAAACTTTTTCGGTATTTACGATCTTCTGTGTTGTGTCGTGGTGTAGTCGTTTCTAACTGTAAGAACTGGAGAGAAGATGCCGGCACTTGTCCCCGAGCTGGTGAATGCGGCAATTGATGCCACAGTGTCGCCTGGTGATTTATTGCGCCGAGCGCTGGTTGTTGCGCGGCGTCTGGCCGTGCCTGAGCTGGTCGATTGGATCAGCAGCGAACTGAACGGCTACTACTCGGGAGAGGTACCTGACTATCGCCGGGTTCAGGGACAGTTGATAGCTGAAAACCCGATCAATGGCCCGATCCCGTTTTTTGCGCCGCCAGAGATCGCGCAGCTGCTGTCTGACTTCGAGGTACGACAGTCGGTGCCTGAGTTGATGCAGCTTGCGCAGACCACAACTGGCATTTACAGCCACTTTCCGCCCAATATCGAGCACACACTGATGCAGATGATGCGCGAGGCAAACGGCGTGCCGATGCGCCCGGCGCTCAGGTTTTCGACCGTACAAGTGCAGGGCATCATCGAGAAGGTACGAAGCCGAGTTCTCGAATGGGCGCTCGATCTGGAATCCAGAGATGTGCTCGGGGAAGGCATGACATTCACACAGTTGGAGAAGCAGACCGTGCAACAGCAGCATTACCACTTCGGGGACGTGAGCGGCTCACAAATCCAAATCGGATCGAATAGCTCCAACCAGACCCAGACACAAAGAGGCGGTGACATGACTGCTCTGTCAGCCTTGATCGAGCTGCTGCGCGAAGCCATCCAGCAGGGGCGCGTCGCGGCAGATGTACGCGAGGAGTTGCAGGCAGAGCTGGCGACGTTGCAGGCGCAGGCTGAGTCGCCGAAGCCAAAGTGGGCCGTCATCAAGGCGACCGCAGGAAGCATCAAGGCAGTGCTGGAAAACGCGGCGGGTGGCGTGCTTGTGGCACAGGCGTTGCCGTACCTGACGGCGCTTCTGTGATAGCTATCTAGCTAGCTTTGTGGCGGATGGGCACAAAAACGACAAACCCGCCAGTAGGCGGGTCTGTCGAGGGATTGGGTGGCCCTGCATAACAGGGCCAGAACGAACCTAGTGTCATCACCAGTATGGTGGCTGGGAGAGGACTGAGCCTAGGGCTGCGGTTCAATTGTAGCAGCACTGCCCGATGATTCAAAGTGACGAAGAATGAACTGGAATGACCTAGAGAAGCACTTTTCTCCTGCCCGACTGGGCCGCTATCGTGCAGCGCGGGGAGGCGATACAGCCAAAGCTGCAGCGGACTACTCCTGCAATGTTTTGCTGTCCGAAGCGATGGTGCCAATGCTTAACGTCTTGGAGATCACCCTGCGCAATGGCATCCATGCTCGCTTGAGCAAGCTCTATCGCAGGACGGACTGGTGGGAAGCATGGGTGGGTGATCCTGCCTTCCGTTGGCAGAACCAGGAAGTAGCCAACGCCAAGGCAAAGCTTATCCGGCGACATGAGCCCCAGACCCCGGACAAGGTTCTGGCTGAGCTGACCTTCGGATTCTGGAGTTCGCTCTTCAACACGCACTTCCAGACTGTCCTGTGGAAAGACCTTCGCCTTGTGTTTGCACGTTGTCCGAAGCCGCAAAGGCAGCGGCACAACATCTCGGCGGCACTGAACCAGATTCGTGATCTACGCAACCGGGTCTTTCATCATGAGCCACTTTTATGGCTGACACCGACGCTGCTCGATCAGCACACGGTTGGCGTGACTGTCATCAACTG
>CAZPZK010000380.1:0-3383 GCA_964591095.1 uncultured Moraxellaceae bacterium
GCTGAGGGCCGGTCTTGTAGGCCATTTCCGCCAGTTCCGGGAAGCGGGCGGCTTCGGCGGCCAGCGCCCGCACCATCGCAATGCGTTCTTCGCCCAGGGAGGCCTCCAGCACCCGCTCGGCAAACAGCATCAGGGTTTCCTCCATGTTCTCGCTGATTTCATCGGGAATGGCGAGGGTGGCCAGGAAGGCTTGGCAGCGGTCGGCAAACATGGCGGCAAAGAGGCCCTCCTTGTTGCCGAAATATTTGTAGACGCTGGCCTTGGAACCACCGGTGCGCTTGACCACCTCATCCATGCTGGTGCCCGCATAACCTTTTTCCAGAAAGATGGCGCGGGCGGCCTCCAGCAGCGCCTCGCGACGGGCTTCGCCACGGGCGGTGGTGGGGCAACAACAGGGCGGCAACGATTTCTCGGCGGTCATGGGGACGGACTTGCAATGAACTGTACTGTTCAGTACATTATCAGCGGGATGTCGGGAAATCAACAGCCGACAGCCGGCCCCGCCTCCGTATGAGTCCGAATCATGAGTCGCGATACTTCCCGCAAGCTTCCTTTTCTCGTTCTTGCCCTGCTGCTGTTGGCGGCGCTTGGCCTGGGCATTCGCTGGTGGACCCACGGAAGGTTTCATGAAAGCACCGACAACGCCTATGTCCGCGCCGATGTCAGCTACCTGACGCCGCGCGTGGGCGGGGAAGTCGTGCAGTTGCGGGTGAAGAACAACCAGCCGGTCAAGGCCGGCGACCTGTTGCTGAAGATAGATGATGCCGACTATCAGGCCCGCGTGGCGCAGGCGAAGGCGCAGGTGGCGATGCGCGAGGCCGCGTTACTGACCAACCGCCAGGATGACTCCTCATGGCGGGCGCAGGTGGCGGAGGCCGAGGCATCGTTGCAGGCCGCCCGCGCCGAGGAGCGCCGCTTGCAGCTGGAGATGCAGCGCGCCAAGGCGCTGGTCGAGGACGGGGTCGCCACCCGGCAGCGCCTGGACAACGCCACCGCCGCCTGGCAGGCCGCCGCCGCGCAAAGCCGCCGCGCCGAATCCGGGATTGCCGCCGCGCGCGCCCGGCAGGGCGGGGTGGGCACCGGCCGCGAGCAGTTGGCGGCGGAGCTGGAAGCCGCCCGCGCGGCGGTCAAGCTGGCGGAAATTGATCTGGCCGCCACCGAGATCCGCGCCCCGATCAGCGGCGTGGTCGGCGACCTGGCGGCGCGGCTGGGCAGCCGCGTGGCGGTGGGCGGCCGCTTGATGGCGATCGTGCCGCTGGATTCCGTCTTCATCGAGGCCAACTTCAAGGAAACGCAGTTGGCCGCGATGAAGGTCGGCCAGAAAGCGGCGATTGAACTGGATGCCTTTCCCGGCCTGGAGTTGACCGGCTCCATCCAGAGCCTGTCCCCGGCCTCGGGCGCGGAATTCGCGCTGCTGCCGCCGGATAACGCCAGCGGCAATTTCAACAAGATCGTGCAGCGCGTGCCGGTGAAGATCGTGCTGGACGGCGGCAATGCCGAAGGCAGGCTGCGCCCCGGCATGTCGGCCGAAGTGACGGTGGAAACCCGATGAACGTTCCCGCCGCCGCCATGCCGGATGCAGGCCAGCGGGCGGCGATGCGCCGCGCCTGGATCGGCTTTTGCGCGCTCGTCTTCGGCAATTTCATGGCCATTCTCGACATCCAGATTGTCGCCAGCTCGCTCAACGAGCTGCAGGCCGGGATGAGCGCCAGCGCCGCCGAAATCGCCTGGGTGCAGACCAGCTACCTGATCGCCGAGGTCATCGCCATACCCCTGTCGGGCTACCTGTCGCGGATGATGTCGACGCGGGTCTATTTTGTGATCAGCGCCGTCGGCTTCGCCTTGGCCAGCCTGATGTGCGCGATGGCCTGGAGCCTGCCCTCGCTGCTGGTGTTCCGCACCGTGCAGGGTTTTCTCGGCGGCGGCATGATCCCGACCACCATGGCCTCGCTGTTCATGCTCTTTCCCCCGGAAAAGCGCATGGGGCCGATCGTGCTGGTCAGCATGGCGTCAACGCTGGCGCCGGCGGTGGGACCCTCGCTGGGCGGCTACCTGACCAACTATTTTTCGTGGCACTGGATGTTCCTGATCAACCTGCCGCCGGCGCTGCTGATTTCCAGTATCGTCTGGAGTTATCTTGATCAGGTCGACAAGCCGGACTGGCGGCTGTGGCATGTCATCGACTGGTCGGGGCTGTTGAGCATGGCGCTGTTTCTGGGCTGTCTGGAATACGCGCTGGACGAGGGGCCGCGCCATGACTGGTTTGCCGAGCGCAGCGTTCTGTGGGCGACGGTGGCCGGGGTGCTCAGCGCCCTCTATTTCTTCCGGCGCAGCTTTACCAGCCTCAATCCGATCGTCAACCTGCGGGTATTCGCCAACCGCAATTTCGCCGTGGGATCGGTCATTTCCTTTGTCGTGGGCGTCAGCCTCTATGGCATGGTCTACCTGATCCCGTTGTTCCTGGGGCAAGTACGCCATTTCAACAGCCTGCAGATTGGCGAAACCATGATGGTGATGGGGGTGGCGATGTTCCTCGCCGCGCCGTGGATCGGCAAGCTGTCGGCGAAAATGGACACCCGGTTGCTGGTGGGCATCGGCCTGGTGACGGCGTCCATCGGGGTGTGGCTCAATTCGCACATGACCTCGCTGGCGGGGCCGGAGGATTTGTTCTGGCCGCAGATCCTGCGCGGCGTCGGCCTGATGTGCGCGATGATCGTGATGTCGCAACTGGCGCTCAGCACCTTGCCCATGACCGAGATGAAGAATGGCAGCGCCCTGTTCAATCTCACCCGCAATATCGGCGGCGCGATCGGCCTTGCCTGCATCAACACGGTCATGGACTGGCGCTATGCCTTTCACTGGCAGCATCTGGCGGCGCTGACCGACCCGGCCCGCGCGCCGGTGCAGCGCATGCTGGAAGGCAGCCAGGCGGCCCTGCAGGGCGGCCTGGGCGTCGACAGTTCGCCGGCGGCGATCGCCCTGCTGCGGCAAAGGGTGCATCTGGAGGCCACGACCCTGGCGTTCAACGACATGACGATGTTGTTGTCCGGACTGATCCTCAGCGTGCTGTTGCTGTTGCCGCTGATCCATCCGGCGCCGCCGCCGTCCGCCCCGGCCTCCGACTGACCGCCCGGTCAGTAATAATGGCGCCAGCCCAGCGACAGGCCATGCCAGTCGCGGCCGTCGGCGGCCTGATAACGGGCTTCAACCCGCAGGCCGTTGTCCTTGTCCAGGTTCCATTGATAACCGGCCTCCACCGAGGTTTCCACCTGAGCGCTGTCATTGAACCACAGCGCTTCCACCTGCCCCAGCCATTGGCCGCGACGGCCCTGCGACCGGCAGCCGGCGCGGGGGCCGATGCCAAAGCGCCAGCCATCCTCCAG
>CAZPZK010000381.1:0-3345 GCA_964591095.1 uncultured Moraxellaceae bacterium
GTGGTACAGCCTCGGGAGATTCTGGAGTTCTACCGGGATCTGACCGAGATGTCCGGTTTCGAGCTGGAAACCGCCGGGGTGCTCAAGGGTGGGCGCAAGTTCTGGGCGCTGGCGCGGACTGGTCAGGACGGCAATATCAAGGGTGATGACCCGATCAATGGCTATGTGCTATTGGCAACCGCCTGTGACGGTACGCTGGCGACGACGGCGCAGATGACCAGCATCCGCGTGGTCTGCAATAACACGTTGGCGGTGGCGCTGAACGGCGCAACCAACGCGGTGAAAGTGCCGCATTCCACCCGCTTTGATCCGGAGGCGGTGAAGAAGCAACTGGGCATTTCCGTGTCGGCCTGGGACCAGTTCATGTACAGCCTGAAGACGCTCAGCGACCGCAAGGTGAAGAACGTAGAGGCGCAGAACTTCTTCTGGAATGTCTTTGCGCAGGACAACGCCAAGCCGGGTGCGGCGACCAACGAGCGGGCGATGGCGAAAGCCATGGAATTGTTCGAGGGCAACGGCATGGGGTCGAACCTGGAGTCGTCGCGGGGTACGGCCTTCGGGTTGCTCAATGCGGTGACGCAGTTTGTCGATCACGAGCGCCGGGCGCGCAGCACCGATTACCGGCTGGATTCGGCGTGGTTTGGTCAGGGGGCGACCATCAAGCAGCGCGCCCTCGACAAGGCGCTGGACATGGTGGCCTGAGATGGCCGCCGGTCTGCGCTATCCGCCCGCGCCGGTGGCTGCGGTGTGGTGCGCCTTGTTGTGGGACGGCATGATGCTGGCCGACCGCAAGGTGTCCCGCGCCCAGCCGATCCTCGATGAATGGGGATGCGGCAGCATTACGCTGATGCAGGCGCTGGCCGAGCGGCTGCCCGCGCTGTGGGCGTCGTTCACGCCGGAATGGCAGGCCCGCATCCGGGCCAATCCCGGCGATGATGAGTTTCAGGTGCTCTTCGAGCTGGGGGAGCATCTGGGCTACTACATCCGCTGCTCGCACGGCCGTCTCTACTGCCCCAGGGTGACGGCGATGATGGGCCGGGAGTTGATGTCGCGCTATATCCCGGACGCTTTGGCGGGCTGAGACGTACTTCGCTCAAGTCCTAGTTTTTCTCGATTCATTATGCTTTATCCCTCAACCCCTCGCCCGACCTGCGTTTCGCAGCGTTGGGCTTTCTTTTATGCCCCGCATGCGGGGCGGGAGTGTTTGTCATGTTGGAGTTTCAATTACCGGCAGAGGATTCCCGAACCTTGAACCGGGACCGTCTGCTCGTGGCTCTGGCCGGGCTTGGTGTTCGTCAGGTGGTCGTTGCCTACGAAGGCGGCGGCGATTCCGGGGATGTCAGCGAGGTCTCGGTGGAGCCGCCGGAACTGCTGCCCACGCTGCGCACCGAAATGATCGAATTGCGTTGCCGGATCGGAGAGTTCGAGGACGGGCGCTATCTGTACCGCACGGCGGACCAGTCGATGAGCCTGCACCGGGCCGTGGCCGACTTCACCCTGGACTGGGTGGGGGATACGCATGGCGGCTGGGAAAACAACGACGGCGGCAACGGTTGCGTCACCCTTGATGTCGTGGCGGGGACGCTGAAGCTGGAGCACACCGAGTATTTCACGGAGAGTCAGGATTATGTCCATGAACTGTAAGGGCGACTGCCCGGTGCATGTGTCGCTGGGAGCCTACGGCCGGATGCCGCACGGCCTGGCGGTCTCGAAGGCGGTGCATCACACCCCATCCGATCCGGTACTGGGGCGGTTGTCGGCGCAACGGCTGCAACTGTGCCCGCAGGGCCGGGGGCGACTGGATGCCGACTTCGCCTCGGAGCTGGTGAAGGCCTACCCCGGCATCGAGTGGCGGCTGCATGCCAACGTGCAGCTGGAGTCGGCGCAGCGGGTGGTGGATCTGGCGCACTGGCCGCAGGAGCGGGACTGGTTCGAACGGCTGGCGCGGGTATCGGCGGCTCTGAAGGCTCCGGCCTATACCGCCCATGCCGGGCGGCGGGATCAGGCGACGGTGGCGCAGGTGTTGCGTCATGTCCGTGAGGTCGAGCAGATGCTGGGGATTCCGGTGGGGGTGGAAGGCCATTACCCAACACCGGGCGGGATCTGGCTGTTCGGCTGCTGGGCGGAATACCGGACCTTGTTTGAATCCGGGGTCCGTTATGCGCTGGACCTGTCGCACCTGCACATCCTGGCTGTTCAGTCCGGGCGGATTGAGTGGGGCCTGCTGCGGGAGATGGTGGCCAGCCCGAACTGTCTGGAAATCCATGTCAGCGCCAATGACGGCATAGCCGACCGACACGAGCCGCTGACGGGTCCGACCTGGTGGTTGCCGCTGCTGGCCGAGGCTCATCCGGACGCGGTGATCTTTTACGAGGGCAAGCAGTCGGTGGGGTTTCACTGACGGTGACAGCCTGCTGCCTGCCCTCCCCTTGTCCATTTTGTTCATCCGCCCATCCCAACTACTTAACGCAATTCCCTTTTCTTCCTTTAATTCCTTTCATGGCCTTTTCGGCCCAGGAGACTGTCATGGTCTGCATTGCATCAACGCCGGTCGTAGGTCAGCCGCTGCCGGTAAATGTCGCCGCCGTTTGGGGCGGCTTTCTGTACGAGGGGCTGCTGGCCCCGGCTCGGGATCAGGAGCGCGTGACCCTGATTCTGGAGTGCTGGGGCTGCGGGTGTCTGGAACTGGTGATGGCGGTCTGTGACTACCTGCCCGGTCTGTGGGCGCAGATCGCTGATGTGTGGAACCGGCACGATCTCGATTTTCCCGGTGTCTTCGAGTACGAGGTCGTGTCCGCTTTCGGCGCGTGGCTGGGTGACTGGCTGCTGGAGCACGACGGCCGCATGCCCACTTCCGACCAGGCGGCGGAAGCCATCACCCGGTTGATCGCCCGCTTCCTGCATCCGGGACTGCGGGAGTTCTGGCGGGGTCCGCTGGTTCTGGAACCCGACACCGAACGGACTCACTGAACCGGCGGAACTTAACCTCCTCACACCGCTTCCTATATTTCATTACCAACCGCCCGTCCGCGCCCTGTGCTGGACGGGCTTTTTTTCGTCTGGAGAAACGCCATGCAACAATCCCATGTCGCGGTTCGTCCGCGTCCTCAGGCCCTGCGCCTGGTCAACACCCAGTATCTGAGCCGGGAATCCTGGCTCAACGTCCGCAAGCAAGGCATCGGCAGCAGCGATGCCGCTGCGGCGGTCGGTCTTAACCCTTACCTGTCCCCGCTGGAACTGTGGATGATCAAGACCGGTCGGGATCAGGACCTGCCCAAGCCCGATCCCTTTGATGAAGCCTCGCCGATCTATTGGGGCAGCCTGCTGGAACCAATCGTCGCCCGG
>CAZPZK010000382.1:0-3333 GCA_964591095.1 uncultured Moraxellaceae bacterium
TCGACGGCCTGCGCGCCCAGGACGACTACAACGGCTGGGACATCAACACCCCGGCGTTCGAGTGGCTGTACGGCTCGGGCCTGTCGACGGTGATGCCGGTCGGCGGTCAGTCCAGCTTCTACACCGACTGGTACCAGCCGTCGCAGGGCAACGGTCAGAACTTCACCTACAAGTGGGAAACGTTCATGACCCAGGAACTGCCGGCTTACCTGCAGGCCAACTACGGCGTCGACCCGAACGGCAACGCGGTGGTCGGCCTGTCGATGGCGGGCGGCGCGGCGCTGACCTACTCGATCTACTACCCGCAGAAGTTCGTCTACGCCTCGTCGCTGTCGGGCTTCCTCAATCCGTCCGAGGGCTGGTGGCCGATGCTGATCGGGCTGGCGATGAACGATGCGGGCGGCTACAACGCCCAGAGCATGTGGGGCCCGTCCTCGGACCCGGCATGGCGGCGTAACGACCCGATGGTCAACATCAACCAGCTGGTCGCCAACAACACCCGCATCTGGATCTACTGCGGCACCGGAACCCCGTCCGAACTGGACACCTCCGGTGGCGGCGGCAACCTGATGGCGGCCCAGTTCCTGGAGGGCTTCACGCTCCGCACGAACAAGACCTTCATGGACAACTACCTGGCCGCCGGCGGGAAGAACGGTGTGTTCAACTTCCCGCCGAACGGAACGCACAGCTGGGGCTACTGGGGTGCCCAGTTGCAGCAGATGATCCCGGACATGCAGCGGGTGCTGGGAGCCACCCCGGCCGCGGGCTGATATACCCCCGAACAGCGAGCCTGTCGCCCACCCGGCGGCAGGCTCGCTGCTTTATCTCAGCCGTCCGGCGGCCCGGCTACGTCGGGATGCAAATAGGCCGGCCCGGGGAAACCGGCGCGGCGCATCGCCAGGCCGCTCAGGCATTCGAAGATCGCCCGCCGGGCGTTCATCGTCGTGGTGTAACCGGGATCGAGATGGGGCGCCACCTCCACAACCTCGATGCCCACCACCGGTGTCTCGTGGCAGATCCGGCGCAGCGCGGGCAATAGCTCGCGGTTGGTCAGTCCGGGCGGCTCGGGCGTGCCGGTACCCGGTGCGAACGCTGGGTCCAGCACGTCGATGTCGAGCGACAGGAACAGATATTCCGGGCCGTCGAGTGCCTCGGCGATCGCATCCTCGAGCACGGCATCGAATCCGCGGCGGTCGATCTCGGCCATGTAGTGGGCGCGCAAACCGTTCTCGTTCATCCAGTCGAACAGCGCCTCGTCCGGTGAGACCGCACTGCGCAGCCCGATCTGGATGAAATTGCGCGCCGGCACGTGCTCGTCGTCGATCAGCCGCCGGATCGGCGTCCCGTGCGACACGGGATGGCCGACCAGGGTGTCGGCACAGTCGGGATGAGCATCGAAGTGGATCACCCCGACGTTGCCGCCACCGTACACATCGGCCACCGCGGCGGCGTCCGGCCACAGGATGGAGTGGTCGCCGCCGAGCACGATCGGGACCGCCCCGACCTCGGCGATCTCGCGGACCAGGGTGCGGATCGGTTGCATGGAGTTCTCGATGCTGAGCGGGTCCACCGCGGCGTCGCCATAGTCCACGACGGTCAGGTGTTCGAAGGGCCGAATCCGGGTGCTCGGGTTGGTCAGCAGTTCGGGCATGTTCGGCAGCAACCGTTCGTCGGCGCGCAACGCACGCGGGCCGTACGCCGCTCCCCGATGGCCCAGGGAGGTGTCCACCGGCGCACCGACGATGGCCACATCGACCTTTCCGGCCCGCAAGTCCTCCTGGTTGAGGCACAGCGGGACGCCGCAGAACGTGGCGATGCCTGCGTAGGCGGGCACGAAGTTGTAGCGCCGCAGGTTGATGGGTCCGGGCTCGCGCCGCGGATCGTGGGACCGGTCGAAGGGCTGGTCGAAATCTCCGAAGACTTCCATCGCGCTTGACCCCTGGTCGAAGAGACGGCTCGCGGTGATCGTAGGAGCGTCCCTGCGCGGTGGCAAGGGTGCCGAAACGCCGGACAAGGCCGGCGGGGAACATATCGGCCACCACCGAGGTTGAGCGCATCAGACTGAACTTTGGAGGATTGATGGCTGAAGCCACATCTGTGCCGGTGCTGTTCGTGCGCGATCCGATCGTGCTGCCCGGGATGGTGGTGCCGATCGCCCTGGACGACGCGGCCCGCGTCGCCGTCGACGCCGCCCAGGCCAGCGAGTCGGGCACCCTGCTCATCGCACCCCGGCTCGATGACCGCTACCCCACCCACGGGGTGCTGGCGTCGATCGTGCAGGTCGGCCGCATCCCCGGCGGCGGCGCCGCCGCGGTGGTGCGCGGTGAACGGCGCGCCCACATCGGTTCCGGCACCACCGGACCGGGGGCGGCGCTGTGGGTGGTCGTCGACGAACTGCCCGAGGCCGAACTGACCGACGAGACCAGGACCCTGGCCGCCGAGTACAAGAAGCTGGTCCTGGCGCTGCTGCAGCGCCGGGAGGCCTGGCAGCTGGTGGACGCAGTCAACCAGCTGAGCGACCCCTCCGCACTGGCCGACACCGCCGGGTACGCCTCGTACCTGACCGATGTGCAGAAGCGTGACCTGCTGGAGACCGAGAACGTCGACACCCGGCTGCGGGCGCTGATCGACTGGACGGCCGAACACCTGGCCGAGGTCGAGGTCAGCGACAAGATCTCCCAGGACGTCCGGGAGGGCATGGAGAAGACGCAGAAGGAGTTCCTGCTGCGCCAGCAACTCAACGCCATCCGCAAGGAACTCGGCGAATTGGGTCCCGACGGCGGGGAGGATTCGGACGACTACCGGTCCCGCATCGAGGCGGCCGATCTGCCCGAGAAGGTGCGCGAGGCCGCGCTGCGCGAGGTCGGCAAGCTGGAACGCTCCAGCGAGCAGAGTCCCGAGGGCGGCTGGATCCGCACCTGGCTCGACACCGTCCTGGACCTGCCGTGGAACGTCACCACCGAGGACTCCACCGACCTGACGGCGGCCCGGGAGATCCTCGACGCCGACCACCACGGCCTCGACGACGTCAAGGACCGCATCGTCGAATACCTGGCCGTCCGGGCGCGGCGCGCCCAGCGCGGGCTGCAGGTCGTTGGCGGCCGCGGATCGGGCGCGGTGATGGTGCTGGCCGGTCCCCCCGGGGTCGGCAAGACGTCGCTGGGCGAGTCCGTCGCCCGGGCACTGGGTCGCAAGTTCGTGCGCGTCGCCCTCGGCGGCGTGCGCGACGAGGCCGAGATCCGCGGCCACCGCCGCACCTACGTCGGCGCCCGCGCCGGACGCCTGGTCCGGGCGCTCACCGAGGCCGGCACCATGAACCCCGTGGTCCTGCTC
>CAZPZK010000383.1:0-3302 GCA_964591095.1 uncultured Moraxellaceae bacterium
AGTTCGCCAAGATGAAGAAGGGCGCCATCTTCATCAACGCCGCCCGCGGCACCTGTGTCGATATTGACGCGCTGGCGGAAGCGCTGGAAAGCAAGCACCTCGGCGGCGCCGCCATCGACGTGTTCCCCAAGGAGCCGAAGGCCAACGACGAGGAATTCCTGTCGCCGCTGCGCAAGTTCGACAACGTCATCCTCACCCCGCACATCGGCGGTTCCACGCTGGAAGCCCAGGCCAACATCGGTCTGGAAGTGGCCGAGAAGTTCGCCCGCTATTCCGACACCGGCACCACGCTGTCGGCCGTGAACTTCCCGGAAGTGGCGATTCCGCTGCAACCGGGCAAGCACCGCCTGCTGCACATCCACAAGAACGTGCCGGGCGTGCTGTCCGCCATCAACCGCGTGTTCGCCGAGAACAACATCAACATTTCCGCCCAGAGCCTGATGACCAATGAAGCTATCGGTTACCTGGTGATGGATGTCGATGCCGACTACTCCACCGTCGCCCTGCAAAAGCTGCAGGAAATCGACGGCACCATCCGCACCCGCGTGCTGTACTAAGCCGCCGCGTCATCCCGGATGTTGAACAGGCCGCCTCCGGGCGGTCTTGTTTTTTGTACAGACGGCAAGCATGCTGTCGCCGGCAGTGTTAAAATTGTCTGGTTTTCGTTCATAACTACAAGAAATTCCGACATGCCCCGCCGCCATTCCTGTTTGTCATGCCTGTTGCTGGTGCTGGCCGCGCTTTACGGCGCCGGTCTTTCAGCTCCCGCGTTGGCGGATGGCGAGGACATCGCCGACCTGCAGCCGCTGCTGACGCGGCAATGGCAACTGGTCAAGGATGACAAGGCGCGCAGCATCCAGGTCTACAGCAAGCGCGAGGACAACACCCGCGTCCGCTCGATGAAGGCGGAGGCCGAACTGCCGGCCAAGGTCAGCGACATGGTGGCGCTGCTGATGAATTTTGAGCGCTATCCGCAATGGTTCTGGCGCCTCAAGGAAATCCGCCTGCTGAAGCAGCCGTCGCCGCACGAGGCCTTTGTCTATATCGTCTTCAGTCCGCCGATGGGCTTCCCCGACCGCGACGTGGTGCTGCACTTCCAGGTGGAATATGTCCGCAACGGCCAGCGCGCCATTGTCCAGGCCAATTCGGTCGCCGACTTTTTCCCCGAACAGCCCGGCCGGGTGCGCATGCCCTTCGCGCGCATGGACAGCCGCATTGCCGCCATGGAAGATGACCGCATCTATTTCCGGGGAGAGGTGGTCATGGACCCCGGCGGCAACCTGCCGGTCTGGGCCAGCAACTTTGTCCAGCGCCAGGGCCCCTACATCACCATGCTCAATCTGCTGAAACTGCTGGAACGCAAATCCTGACAGCGGACGGCCGTTAGGATTTTTGTTATCTTTCCTTTCCAGATTCCCTGCCCAGTTACGGATATGACGCCCGCCACCCGCCTGCTGCTGCTTTGCCTGACCGCCGCCCTCCCCGTCACCGGCTTGACCGCTCCCGCCGCCACGCCCTCGCGGGAATACCGCTACAGCCCCACGCCTGCCTGGGTAACGCCGCAAAACGGGTCGACGACGTCGGCGAGCGAACAACAGCCCGTGGAATTCCTGCTGGTCGATGACCAGATCCAGCTCGACCCCACCCCGGAGGAATACCGCCGCCGCGTCTTGCGGCCGTTGACCACCGTCGGCGTGGAGGAGGTCTCCGAGCTGCAACTCCGCTTCAACCCGGCCTTCCAGACCCTGAACATCCACCAGATCCTGGTGCGGCGCGGGGAAGAGGCCCGCGACCTGACCCGTAGCGCGCGCTTGCGGGTGGTGCATCGCGAGGAACAGTTGGGCGAAGGCATCCAGGATGGCGAAGCCACCGCCATTGTCATCCTGGATGACATCCGCGCCGGGGACATCATTGATTACAGCTACAGCGTCAGCGGCGACAATCCGATTTTCGGGCAAAAGCGCTTCGGTTTCATCGGCCTGGACGGCAACACTCACGTCAACAAGCTGACGGCCCGCCTCGTCGGCTCCCGGCAGCGGCCGCTGCAGGTTCGGCCCTACAACAATCCGGGCATCCGGGTGGAAAGCCGCGATCTGGGCGCGGACCGGCGCGAATACCGGGTCACGCGCGAGTCCGTCGCGGCCGTGCCGTTCGAGGAGGGTACTCCCGCCTGGTTTACGCCGCTGAGCTGGCTGGAATACAGCGAATACGCCGACTGGCCGGAGGTGGAGCGCTGGGCGCAGCAACTCTATGCCGCCGAGGCCCTCAAGGCGGGGCCGCTGTTTGATGCACTGTATGCCCGGCTGGCAAAGGCCGCTTCCTCGCCCGAGGACTTCGTTACCCGCGCCCTGTTCGCGGTGCAGAATGACGTCCGCTATCTGGGACTGGAGTTTGGCGAAAACTCCCACCGTCCGCGTTCGCCGGAAACCGTCCTCAAGAACCGCTACGGCGACTGCAAGGACAAGGCGTTGCTGCTGAGCCGACTGTTGCAGCGGCACGGCCTGCAGGCATGGCCGGCGCTGGTGTCCACCCGTTTCCAGAAAGGGATCGCCGGTGAACTGCCCAGCCCCGGACTGTTCGACCACGTGATTACCCGGCTCGAATTCCAGGGACGCAAATACTGGCTGGACGGCACCCGCCGCTATCAGGGCGGTGCGCTGGAAGATATCGGCCGGCAGGACCTGGGACAAGCCCTGGTCATCGGCGACAGCGGCAACGGACTGGAGAAGATGTATGACACCCTGCCGCCGCTGCGGACCCTGAGCATCGAGGAGCATTATTACGCCCCGGATTTCAGCGGGCCGGTGCGCCTGGAGATGATCACCACCTTTCAAGGCAATGCCGCCGAAAGTCAGCGCGAGTATTTCAGCAACCGTCCGCTCACCGAAATCCGCAAGGCCTGGGCCAACTTCAGCAGCCAGTACCACGATGACCTGCGGGTGCTCAAGCCGCTGGAGTATGAAGACGACCTCAAGGGCAACCGCTTCATTGTCCGGGAGTATTACCAGCTCGAGGCCTTCTGGAAGCCGGATAGCGAAAATGACGCCAGGTTCGTGTAATCGCCGTTCGTGCTGGCCGGCTATGCCGATATCCTGCGCGCGCCCAACACCGTCGAACGGCGGATGCCGGTGCAGATGCCCTCTCCACGCACCATCGACACGCGCATCTACCTGCACCTGCCCGCCGATGTGGACCTCAAGTTCGACAGCAAGCCCGTGGTGACGGATACCGCCGCCTTCCGTTTCAGCAATATCGACCGCTATTTTGACCGCACCTACTACAATCAGTCCGAACTGGTGATC
>CAZPZK010000384.1:0-3301 GCA_964591095.1 uncultured Moraxellaceae bacterium
ACCGCATCTTCAACGCCGACGGATCGGAAGTCCAGCAATGCGGCAACGGCGCGCGATGCTTCGCCCGCTTTGTCCGCGAACGGCGGTTGACGCGCAAGAACCGTCTGGTGGTGGAAACCGCCAGCGGCATCATTGAACTGTTTGTCGACAACAACGGTTGGGTGCGCGTCAACATGGGCGCTCCCCGTCTGGAGCCGGCCCGGATTCCGTTCAAGGCCGATTTGCATTGCCTGACCTATGATATCGAGGTGGGCGGCAAAACGATTGAGATCGGGGTGGTCAGCATGGGTAACCCGCATGCCGTCTTGCTGGTCGATGATGTCGGCACGGCGCCGGTGGAAACGCTGGGCCCCCTCCTTGAAAGTCACCCGCGATTTCCCGAGCGGGTCAATGTCGGCTTCCTGCAGATCGTGGACCGGCAAACCGTCAACCTGCGCGTCTATGAGCGCGGCGCCGGCGAGACCCTGGCCTGTGGCACCGGCGCTTGCGCGGCGGTGGTTTCCGGTATCCTGCGCGGCCTGCTGGACGATCAGGTGCGGGTCCACTTGCCGGGGGGGGAACTGGACATCCAGTGGCAGGGCCACGGGGAGCCGGTATGGATGACCGGCCCCACCGCCCGCGTCTTTGACGGGGTGCTGCGGCTTTATGAGTGGCGATGACAGCCGCGCCGGGCTGGCCGCGCCGGTGGAAGCCTGGCTGCTCATGCTGCAGTCGCAACAGCAGGTTTCTCCGCACACCCTGGCGGCTTATCGCCGGGATGTGACCAAGGTCAGGCGCCATCTGGAGTCCGCCGGCTGCACCGACTGGTCGGAATTGGACCGGACCCGCCTGACCGCCTTTATCGGTCCCTTGCTGGGAACCAGCGCGTTATTGCCGACCAGCGTGCAGCGCCTGTTGTCCAGCCTGCGAAACTTTTTTGACTGGCTGGGCGCGCAAGGCCGGGTGGCTCACAATCCGGCCCGGCACTTCACGATCAAGCGCCCCCCGCGCGAACTGCCAAAAGTGATGGAAGCCGACCTGCTGTGCGCCCTGCTTGACGCGCCGCCGCCGGAGGATCCCGATGATGCACTGCGCTGGATACGTGACCGCGCGCTGATGGAATTGCTCTACTCCAGCGGCTTGCGGGTCTCCGAGCTCAGTCATCTGCGATTGACGGATTATGATGCCTCCTCGCGACTGGTCACGGTGCTCGGCAAGGGACGCAAGGTACGCGTAGTACCCGTGGGACGCAAGGCGCGAGACGCCATTGCCGCCTGGCTCGACATCAGGCATAGCCAGGCGGGCGCGGACAGCGAGGACTGGCTTTTCCTCAACACGCGCGGCAAACGACTGGGAGAACGCAGCATCCAGCGCGCCCTGGAGGAACAGGCCCGGCGCTCCGGAATGCCCCAGCATCTGCATCCCCATCTCCTGCGGCACTGTTTTGCCTCGCACCTGCTGGAATCCTCCCAGGACTTGCGGGCCGTGCAGGAATTGCTGGGGCACGCCAGCATCAGCACCACCCAGATTTATACCCACCTTGATTTCGGGCATTTGTCCCGAGTGTACGGACAGGCCCACCCACGAGCCAAAAAACAATGATAAAGCTGCTAACCTTCGACCTGGACAACACCTTGTGGTCGATCGACCCCATCATCATCCGCGCGGAGAACGCGATGATGGAGTGGCTGTACGAAAATTATCCGGAATTGCGTTTCCGCATCAGCCTCGTGCAGTTTGAACAATACAAGAACCGTATTGCCAATGAGCACCCGGAATTCAGTCATGACCTGACCCAACTGCGCCTGACAACGCTGCGGGAAGTCCTGGAAGGCCACGTGAAGGGGGACATCCCAGGAATTGTCAAAAAGGCCTACGAAGTCTTTCACGAACAGCGCAACCGCGTGCAATATTTTCCGTATGCGCGGGAAATCGTGGAGGACCTGTCACGGGAATTTCCGCTGTATGCCTTAAGCAATGGCAATGCCGATATCCACAAGGTTGGCATTGGTCATCTGTTCCAGCAGCATTATTCCGCGGGCACGGTCGGTTTCGCCAAACCGCACCCGGCGATGTTCGAGCGCGCCCTTCAGCATGCCGGCGCCAAGCCCCATGAAGGCATCCATATCGGCGATCATCCCATTCAGGATGTGCAAGCGGCGCAAGAGGTCGGCATGAAAACGATCTGGGTCAACTGGTTCAATCATCCCTGGCCCCTGAGTACCCCGCCGGACGGCATCATCTCCAATTTCGAGGATCTGCCGGACGTCATCGAGCGCATCAACGCCAGCCGGACAGACCAATGAACATCTGGGTGGATGCGGATGCCTGTCCGCTGGCGGTGAAGGAAGTCCTGTTCCGTGCCGTGGAGCGCTTGCAGATTCCCTGCACGCTGGTGGCCAATCAATGGATTCGCACCCCGCCCTCGCGGGTGATCCGGGCGATTCAGGTCGAAGCGGGTTTTGACGTGGCGGATAACCGCATCGTCCGGGAATGCACCCGGGGCGATCTGGTCATCACCGCGGATATCCCGCTGGCGGCGCAAGTGGTCGCCAAGGGGGCTTATGCCCTGAATCCGCGGGGGGAGTTCTATACGCCGGAAAGCATCAGCCAGCATCTGACGATGCGTAACCTGATGACCGAGTTAAGGGACAGCCACCAGGTTAAAACCTACACCGCAGGCTACAGCCCCAAGGACAAAACAGCATTCTCGAATCAGCTCGACCGGTTCCTGGCAAGACATGCCAAGAAACCGGGCGAATCCGGATGAGACGGTCCGCAGGCCTTTAGATCGGTTTTGAACCGTAACTGCTGACCGGCTTCCTGGGCGGGTCGGCCGTCTCGTCGGCCGGCACTTCCACAATCTTGCCGCCACGAGCCAGAAAACGCTCCATTTCCTCTTCCAGCTGCCGACGCAGCGACTCCTTGCTGGAAACGGTCAGCGACTCGGCTTCCGCCACATCGGACAAGGCACCGTCAGCGGCAGGGGCCGGTCCGCCCTCCGCCGCCGCCTCAGCCGGTTCATCGCCAGTATCCGGCTCGTCATCCACCGGATCAGCGGTTTCATCAAATTCGTCATCAAAATCGCTGTTAGACATAAAAACCTCGACTGAACAAATACATGATGAAGATTCTTACGATTTCGGGCGAGAATTACCAGCCTTGAGATGAGCCGCGTAACATGGTAATGCAACCGGCCGATGCCTACCTTTTTAGTCACTAACGCCGAAAAATCAAGCGGTCGCCCGATAAACGCCGGTATTCCCGGGACAGGGCAGCGCCAGCGCCGGTAAATCCCCTTCCAGCCCCAGCGCCTGACGCT
>CAZPZK010000385.1:0-3274 GCA_964591095.1 uncultured Moraxellaceae bacterium
GATGAAGGCGGAGGACATGATCATCCGCATTTCACCGCTGGCGGGCAACCGGGTGTTTGTGGAAGCGGAAGGGTATGTCGATCCGGGCGGACGGGTGCCGGGCTGGGCGAACAACTTCATCCAGCGCACGGCGCCGTACAGCATTCTGGTGGGGTTCAATCGCATGATGGAAAACCTGGAGTACCAGGAGAGCAAGACGCCGTTGCCGTTTCCGGTGTTCAATGCGCCGTGATAAGGGTCTTCTTCCGGTGGGGCCAGAGATGTTCCCTAGGGGGCGCAGTGCCTGCGCCCTTTCGACCGGCACATCGCCCATTCTGACCGCCATGTCTGGCGGAGAGGGCGCAAGCGTTGCGCCCCAACGTCCCTACCAATAATTCTCCACCGCAATATTCCCCACTCCCTTCCGGTTCATCGTCAGCCCCCGCGCCATCAAGGCCTGCCGCGTATCCTCCACCATCGCCGGATTGCCGCACAACATGATGTGCGAGCGGTCCGGCCGCAGGCTGAGCGCCGCCGCCTGTTCCAGCCCGCCGTCCGCCACCAACGCCGGAAAACGCTGATGCAGCGCGGCCTCCGGGTCGCGGGTAATGATCGGCAGAAAGCGGAATTCCGCGCCATTTTCGCCGAACGTGGCGGCAATGTCGGCAATTTCCGGTTTATAGGCCAGTTCGTCCGCCGTGCGCACGCTGTAGGCCAGCACGATGCGCCGGTACTGCTTCCACACATCGAAGTCCTGCAACATCGACAGGAACGGGGCCAGGCCGGTGCCGGTGGCCAGCAACCACAGGTCGCGCGGGGCGGGCTGCTGGAAGCGGGCCAGCGTCAGGAAGCCGTAGGGGATTTTTTCCAGCAGCAGCGTGTCGCCGGGCTGCAGGTGTTGCAGGCGCGAGGTGAACGCGCCGTCCGGGACCACGATCGAGAAGAATTCCAGGGCGTCGGCAAAGGGCGAGGACACGATCGAGTAGGCGCGGAAAACATCGGCCGTTGACGTGTCGAGGCCGATGCGTGCGAACTGTCCGGCGGTGAAGCGGAAGCCCGCCGGGCGGGTGAGGGTGAAACTGAACAGCTTCGGGGTCCAGCGCCGGACCGAGAGCACGGTTTCGCGGGTGTATTTGGGTTCGGCCATGAGGCGCACCGGTGGTCAAACGGGAGCCGCCAGCATACTCCCGTTTGACGGACGATGCTGTGTGACACTAATTAGGAATCTGGCGTCCCGTCATGACACTAAGTTCGTTCGGCGAGACACTCATAGCCGCCCATTTCAAATTCACGGCAGATCAATGGCCGTTTCTCATAAATGCTGCAGAGCATGGTAGAACGGTCCAAGGCGGCACACCACCCGTCATCCAGGCGGGCCATGACCCTGCCGCCCCAATCATCCACATCGGTGTACCGTTCAGGCACACCGGTATCCGTAATCAGCATGACCTCTAACCGGCAACAATTCGCCTTGCAGTTTGAGCACGTTACGTCATCGGCGGGCAAACTTGTAAATTCGATCATCATGACTAATCGTGCACTGTGTATGTGGCTAATTTAAGCGATTGGGTTTTTAAGTGCCATCCGTGGCTGACCCCTTGACCTGGACCCCTATACCTATGCGCAAACGTGCGGGGGCGTGTTGACCGGTCGCCAGCCAGCGGCCCGCGCGTCGCAAGGCACGATTGGCCTCCGGTATGAACGGTGCCAGCATTCCCCAAGCATGCCACATCCCCGGCCACACCTCCAACTGGCATTCCGCGCCCACCCCGGCACTTCGGGCGGCCAGGGTCCGGCTGTCATCCAGGAAAATTTCCTCTTCCCCCGCCTGGATGTAAAGCGGCGGCAGCCCCAAGGGGTCGGCGTGAACCGGTGAAACCAGGGGATGGGCTGGATCCGCCTTGCCCAGATAATGCCGGGCAAAAACCTGGTGCAGCCAGTCCCGCCGACGCGGATGATGGCCAAGAAAGGCATCGTAATGATCGGGATCATGGTAGCTGTTTCCCGACAGGCCGACATCCAGCCAGGGCGAGTGAAGAAACACCCTTTGCGGCAAGGGGAGCCTGCCGTCCCTGAGGCGTTGGCACAAGGCAAGGCTCATCCCGGCGCCGGCCGATTCACCGGCCAGCCCGATTTCCTTTCCGGCGTGGTGCTCCGTCAAGGCGTTCCAGAAGGTGGTCAGGTCATCCAGCCCGGCCGGGTACGGATGGGTGGGCGCCAGCCGGTAGGAGGGGAGGTAAAGTCGGCTGAAGCGACCGGCCTGCATCAGTCGGGCCGCCATGGCCCGGTGTGTATACGGGCTGCCGACGTTGTATCCGCCGCCATGGATATAGACCAGTACCCGATCGAGATGGGCTCCTGCCCGGCGGTTCTCGATCACCAGCACCCGGCGTCCCCCCATGGTCTCTTCCCGGCTCCGGCAGCCGGCCGGCAGAGGCATCAGGGCTTCCAGCGCCGGTTCCACCAGAGCGACATGACGGGGATGCCTCATGCGCCGCAGCAGGGGTTGCTGGCTGCGCAGGAACAATCGGAACATTCGGGCGGGCGGGCTGATCAAGACGGGACTCTTCCTGGGGGTTCTGGCCGGTTGGGTCCGAGACTAGCGCAGGCGGAAATCGGCTGTCATTTTTCCGGTCCATGTTGTCCGGTAGTCCCAATTATCAGCGTCGGCAGCTTGGCCTACCCGATATTAGAGGGTGTAGCAATCAATGTTGCTCTGACCCTCTTTTCTACTCTTTTCTTTCTGTATACGAGCATGGCATTTTCCCCGAAAATAACAGCCTGTTCGGCGATGAAGGGTGCACGCAGTGCACCCCTACGGCAACGGGAAAAACCTGATTCCCCCCACCCCCTAAACCACCACCCCCCCATTCAGCCGCGACTGGAAATCATGCGTCCAGTTCACCGCGAACGGCTCCGCCCCATCCAGCCCAAGCGCCAGCAGCCGCTGCGCCATCGGATGCCCCCGGTCCGGCACCTCCAGTTTCAGCGACCCCGGCAACGCCAGCCGCTGTGCCCCGCGCACATTCACCGTCGCCCGCACCATCTCCCCCTCGCGCAACGACAACAACGTCAGGCTCAGCGGCGCGGTGGGGAAGGACGGCCCCATCCGCCCGTTCAGCCGCATCAGCGTGCCGCCCTCCGGAGTTTTCACCGCACAGTCGAAATGGCGGCCGTTCAGCGTGAACGGAATCTCGGTGACGAACTTCGGATACCCCCAGATCTCCCGTCCGGCGGCGTTGGCGGCGGCGGTGGTCACCGGCAGGTCGATAATGTGGAAGGCCACGCGGCGCTC
>CAZPZK010000386.1:0-239 GCA_964591095.1 uncultured Moraxellaceae bacterium
CTGCTGCGCAAGGGCGACAAGGACAAGGCCAAAGCCCGCAATGCTGATCAGGAAATCCACAAGGTCCGTCCCGGTGAAACCCTGTTCGCCATCGCTCGCAAGTACGACATCAGCCCCAAGGAACTGGCAAGCTGGAATGACATGAAGCTCAGCGACAATCTGCGTCCCGGCAAGCGTCTCGTCATCCGCGTCGAGGATGACGAGGAAGATGTCAAGCCCAAGGCGCGCAAGGGCAAGGA
>CAZPZK010000386.1:249-3258 GCA_964591095.1 uncultured Moraxellaceae bacterium
TGACAGTAGGTTCATCTTTCCTGAGACTTTGCCCAAGGGCAAGGAAGACCATGACGAACGCGTGGCCGACTCCAAGGGCAAGAAGGACAAGAAATCGGCTCGGGTGGCCAAGCGTGACAAGGCCGGTTCTGACCGTGTCAAGCAGGTCCGCTACGAAGTCCGTCGCGGTGACACCCTCTATTCGATCAGCAAGCGTTACAAGGTGTCCGTCAGCCAGATCCAGACCTGGAACAAGGGTTCACGCAACCTGAAGCCTGGCCAGGACCTGGTGTTGTACTTGGCCAAGGGCTGATTGCCGGAAGCACACAAAACCGCCGCCTTTGCGGCGGTTTTTTTTGCTAGGCTACTGCCGTACAATCCCGGCCTCAATTGCCTGTTTTCATTATAAAAAGATTGCCCGTTGTTTTTCCGGAGACCCGACGCCCATGAACAAGCTGCTGCTTATCCCCCTGCTCGCCCTGACAGTCTCCCTGGGTCATGCGGCCATCATTACCGGCAACGCGATTGCGCTGCACGGCGCACCTGCCCTGCCGGCCGGGTTCAAATCCTTTGCCTATGCCCGGGCGGATGCCCCCAAGGGCGGAGAGTTGCGCTTGCGGGCCCTGGGGACGTTTGACAGCACCAATCCCTTCATCAATAAGGGCAACCCCGTCGAGGGCACCGACTACCTTTACGACTCCCTGACCGTGCAGGCGCTGGATGAGCCGTTTACCCGCTACGGATTGCTGGCCGAAAAAATCGAGCGTGATCCGGAAGACCCCAGTTGGATCACCTTTCATCTCAATCCGGCCGCCCGTTTCAGTGATGGCGCGCCAGTCACGGCAGAAGATGTGGTGTTTACCTTTGACCTGATCCGCAAGGAAGGCGCTCCCAACCTGCGCAATTACTACAGCGAAATCAGCAAGGTCGAGGCGCTTGACAAGCAACGCGTCAAATTCACCTTCAAGAACAAGAATAACCGGGAGCTGTCGCTGATCGTGGGGGAGCTGTCGATCTTGCCGCGACACTACTGGAGCAAGCGCGCATTCAACAGCACCAATCTGGATATCCCGCTGGGCAGCGGCCCTTACACCCTGACCAAGCTTGATCCGGGCAAATCCGCCACCTATACCCGGAATCCGAAATATTGGGCGGCCAACCTGCCGGTGAATCGCGGCAAGTTTAATTTCGACAGCATCAAGTATGTCTATTATCAGGACATCACGGTGTCCTTTGAGGGATTCAAGGCGGGACAGTATGACTTCCTGCTGGAGTCCAAGGCCAAGACCTGGGCGACGGAATACCAGTTTCCCGCCGTGCGCCAGGGACTGGTCAAGAAATTCGAACAGGTCAACCTGAATCCGGCTGGCATGCAGGGCTTTGTCTATAACCTGCGCCGCCCCCTGTTCCAGGACCGTCGCGTGCGGGAAGCGCTGGCTTACGCCTTCGATTTTGAGTGGAGCAACCGCAATCTGTTTTTCAACGCCTACACCCGCTCCCAGAGTTATTTTGACAACTCGGAGCTGGCCGCCAAGGGACTGCCATCCCCGGCGGAACTGGCCCTGCTCAACCCGTTCAAAAGCCAATTGCCGCCGGAAGTATTCACCAAGGCTTACCAGGCTCCCAAATCGGATGGCACGGGCAACATCCGCCCCGGCCTGATGGCCGCCCAAAACCTGCTGCAGGCGGCGGGCTGGCGGATCACGGATGGCAAACTGCTCAATGCGCGTAAGGAACCTTTCCGTTTCGAGATCCTGCTGGTGCAGCCGGAGTTCGTGCGGGTGGTTGAACCCTTTGTTAAAAACCTCTCCCGGCTCGGCATCGAGGTGACGATCCGCAACGTCGACTCCTCGCAGTACATTAACCGCGAACGGGAGTTCGACTTTGACATGGTGGTCGGAGGGTTTCCGCAGTCGCTGTCGCCGGGTAATGAACAGCGCGGCTACTGGGGCTCGCAAGCCGCCGGCATGGCGGGCAGCCACAACATCAGCGGCATCAAAAGCCCGGTTGTGGATGCCCTGGTGGACAAGATCGTATCCGCACGCACCCGCGAAGAGCTGGTCACCGCCACCCGCGCCCTGGATCGTGTGCTGCTCTGGAATCATCTGGTGATTCCGCATTATCACAATCGCAGCTATCGCATCGCCTACTGGGACTTCCTGGCGCAACCGGCCGCCAAGCCCAAGTATGCCGTCGGGCTGGACTTCTGGTGGGTGGATCCCGCGCGACAGGCCCGCGTCCGCGCCGCCCAGGGCAAGCAATAACGGAGGATCGCCATGCTGGCCTACATCCTGCGCCGCCTGCTGCTGGTCGTTCCCACGCTGCTGGGCATCCTGCTGATCAACTTCATCATCGTGCAGGCCGCGCCCGGGGGTCCGGTGGAACAGGCCATTGCGAAGGCCAAGGGCCTCGACACCCGCGGCAATCCGGTCAGTGGCGGCAACGCCGGTGATATGGCTACCGGCGGCAACAGCAGCGGCAAGGAGAGCCCCTATCGCGGCGCCCAGGGGCTGGACCCCGAACTGATCAAGGATCTGGAACGGCAATACGGCTTTGACAAACCGCCGGTCGAGCGCTTCCGCCTGATGCTGCTCAGCTACCTGAGTTTTGATTTTGGACAGAGCTTCTATCGCGACAAGAGCGTCATCGGCCTGATTGCCGAAAAAATGCCGGTGTCCATTTCACTCGGCTTGTGGAGCACCTTGCTGGTCTACCTGATTTCGATTCCGCTGGGTATACGCAAGGCCATCCGTCATGGCAGCCGCTTTGATATCGCCACCAGCACCCTGATCATTGTCGGCTACGCCATTCCGGGGTTCCTCTTAGCCATCCTGCTGATCGTGCTGTTTGCCGGCGGCAGTTACTGGCAATGGTTCCCGATGCAAGGACTGGTGTCCGACAATTTTGATTCGCTCAGCCTGGGCGGCAAGATCATGGATTATGCCCATCATCTGGTGCTGCCGACGGTGTGCATGACCATTGGCGGCTTTGCCACCCTGACCATGCTCACCAAGAATGCCTTCCTTGATG